>JBAZVU010000009.1:0-14760 GCA_041660725.1 Candidatus Micrarchaeia archaeon
AGAAAGAAGTGGGGCTGCGATGCTGGCTATGCGCAGCAGTATTTGTTCATGTATGCAAGAGAGTGCCTGAAGCCGGGCAGGGAGACGGGCACGAAAGCTATTGCTTGCCCCGTGTAAGTCTAATTAGAAATTACATGAAAGCCGCGAGATCAAATTGCTTTTCCTTTTCCTCTTCTTCTCTGAAAACTGCGCTGATGCTTTGCTCAAGAAGCATGAGGCGCTGCTCCAGGTATTTGGGCAGGTGGTACCTGTCGACGAGGTATTGCGCAAGCTTGAGGTATTTGGAGATGCCGCCCTTGGTGATTGTGAGCAGGAGCTTGCCGCCGCACCCTTCGCGCGAGCAGCGGCCCATGAGGGGCACGCGCCTGTATTTTGTGCCGCACTCGATGCAGCGGAATTCTTGGCGCGAGAAGCGGTAGAGGTTGCCGTAGAGGTCTGGAAGGAAGTGCGTAAGAATTACTCTTCGGGCTGCGTCTGCCTGGTCCACTGCCCTTATCTTGTCGCACAGGTTGAATTGCGCTTCCACCTTGTCCTGCATGCTGCCTATTGTCACGTAAGCTGAGCGTAGCGGCGCGCGGTGTATTGAGCTTGCTGGATGAGTGAAGCTGATGTCGAAGTTTTGCGAGGGCTTGCCAAGCCTCTTGCCAACCTGGTCTATGTCTACTTCGCCGGGCGCCTTGCCTGCCTGCGCTGCGTCATAGAAAGAGAGTGGGAAGGATGGGCAGGCTTCCATTGCATGCACTTCATCATCCACTTCTTTCGGGTCTAGAAGGATGGTCATGACTATTGGCGCATCCATTGTGCCGCCTCTTGACTCTGGCAGGAAGGAGCGGGAGAAGTTGAGAAGAGTGTCCAAGAGGAGCATGCAGGAGTCTTCGTCTCCATCGCAGTTCCTGCGGCGCGCTGAAATGAGGTATGGGTGCGCGTAGCCTACGTTTGCTTTTGTGAAGCCGACTATTCGCGAGAGGATGCCGCAGGATGTGTGGGGCGAGAGGCCTACTGCAAGGTGGCCTACCAGTTCTGAGCGGTCCTTCAGGTTGTAGAAGGGCGGGAGGCCGTAGAGCTTCTGGAGAAGGTCGTCTATGAATTGAGAGGTGCGCACGAAGTAATCGCCGCCGTTTTCACTCAGCAGGAGGTCCTGGGGCTTGAGCTCGAGTATTTGCTCTGGTTTTTCTAGAGGCTTGCCCTCGTAGTCATGGGTGTAGCCTATGGATTTGAGCTTTTCAACTGGCACGCCTACGTCTTCGGGTGTGAAGTGCGTGAGCACCATGTTGGTGGAATCAAAACGGATGGTGCCGTCCTTGAACATGCTCACGCCGTTCTTGGCGCGCAGGATGCCCTTCTCCATGCGCTCGGGTATCTTGGCAGAGCTCATGAGGCCTTTTACTCCTTTGAGCTCTTCTGGGTGGAAGTCGCATTTTTCAGATGCCTGCTTGAAGTAGTGCTCAAGCTCTGCAGGCCTTTCGTCGAATTTCGAGGTGCTCGTGCCGCAGCTTTGGCATTTTTCATGGGAGTTGGTGCGCCCGCACTTGGGGCAGATGCGCTCAAGTGTTGTTGGGCTGTTGCACTTCGGGCAGTGCGTGTAGGGCGTGAGCTCATTGCAGTGCGGGCATTTCATGCGCGCAAGGTCCACGCTCGGCTTGCGCGTGTATTCGCTCTTGCAGGCCTTCACGATGTTGCGCGTGTTGCCGCCTGCCTCGCCTATTGGGAAGAGTACGTGGATGGCCGGCTTCATCTCGCGGTGCTTTGCCTTCTCTGGTCTGCCCATGCGTGCTCCGATGTAAGTGGGCGCGTAGGGCTTGATTTCTACGCCTGCGAGCTTGTTCACTATTTCGAGAGGGGAGAGGGATTCGTCATAGCTGGCGTCAAAGTCGTGCAGGGTGAGGGAGCGGCCCTTCAGCATGCCCAGGGAGCGCAGGAGCGAAAGGGAGTTGTCTGAGTCCAGGACTATTTCGCCTTCCTGCACTGCGTGGGGTATGCAGAGGTCTTCGAGTATTGACTTTGCAGGCGCGCTTTCGATGCGCAGCTCCTTGAGGGTGAAGAAGTCGTATTTCAGCTTGCCTGTTGAGAGCCAGCCTGAGAGTTCGTGAAGCTGCTTTGAGGTGATGTCGTGCCACCTGTATGTATAGTAGGGGTGGAGCGGGATGTGGTGCTTTTCGCTGAGCTTGAAGGAGTCGTCTGCTGATATTTTGCGCGGGTTGGAGTGCTTGCCTCCTGCTTTTTCGAGCTCCAGGGCCCACCATTCCTCGCACCATGCCCCTGGCAAGAGCGGGTGGTTGGCTTTTGAGAAGTCGCCGTAGGTTATGAGTATGTCGCCGAGCGCGATGAGGGAGCGCACTTCGTTCTTGATTGCGAGCGCTTCTTCGTAGGATGAGACTTTGCGCACGCTGCCGTCTGCCAGCTTGACTGTCGGGCCATCGATGGAGTCGCATGCTGCTGCCACGCAGCCTTTGCCCGGCCTTTCAACACGCATTTGCGTGCCTATTGCTATGAACTCGTCAAGGAAGAGCATTGTTGCAGGGTGAATTGCCTTGCCGGCTATTCCTGTTGTGCGGGTGCGGCCGTACCTGAGGCGGAAGCCGCCCTTGCGGCCGGGGTAGCAGAGTATTGGGCGGCCTGCTGCTACATCGTCGAGGTAGATTTCTTCTGCGCGCGCTGTTGTCTTGGCATCGCGCTTGCCTACCTTGACTATTCCTTCTATCCAGGCCCAGTCTATTCCGATTTTCTTTGTGAATTTGAGTACTTTGCTGGCTTTCTGAGTTGTTTCGCTGATGACCAGGCACATGCCTCCGCGCACGCGGTCTGTTTCCATGCGCTCAAGGCCTTTGTTCACTGAAACTTCCAGCCGCTTTTCAGTTGGGTCGCCAGTAATCATGATGGGGCAGTTGCGGACAATTGTGCGTATTTCATCGGGCGAGGGAAGGTACTGGAGGCGGATGGCGCGCGCGTCGTAGAGGTTTACCTCTTCTACGAAACGCTCAATTTCGCTGTCAGTTGGCCTGAATTCGCTGATGTTGAATTTGCGGCGCGCAACATCGCCCAAGACTACGCTTACTGCTGCAACTGTGCCGCCTGCTGAGCGGATGGGGCCTGAGAAATACATTGCAAGATAGTTGGAGCCGTCGGGGTTCTGGCGTATTTTCACGCGCGTGATGCCTTCTGTTGGCGCTACTAGGACGCCTTCTGTCAGGATGGCAACTGCTGTGCGTATGGACTGCTCTATTGTTTTCTCAGGGTCGATTTTTGCGCCTGCAGGGAGGTGCTTGCCCTCGAGAATGTGCTTGGATATTTCGTATGCTATCATTTGCGGGTCTTTGCCTGCTAGGGCGCGGATGCTGGCTGCTATTCCTTTTGGCCCGACAATTCCTTCAACGCGCGCTGCTACGTCCTGCGCTGGGATTGTCTCGACTGCATCGCTAGGGTCAAGGCCTTTTGCGCGCGCCTGCTGTGCTGTTGAGTAGGCGCTGTCAAACTGCTGCTTGAGAAGCAGGTGGTAATCTTCAATGTTCTGCTTTGCATCGTAGGCCATTGGTATCAGCTCATGAAATTCACTATGTCAAGGCGCGCGAAGCGCGTCTGGTAGAGGGACAGGAGGCATGGTGTGGGCTCGTGGCCCTGCTGCCGCTGGTATTCTGTGCGCGCCTGCCAGGTGCCGCTGTTGAAAACTGCTGTGCCGCGGTAGTTGGTGTAGCCGTTCTTGTGTATGTGGCCCATTACCATGATGTCCGGCACTTCGTGTATGACCATGTAGTCGTGCTTCTCGGGAACTATTGGGTTCTCGCCGTAGATGGGCGAGAGGTTGCGCCTGCGCAGGAGCTCGACCATTGGCTTTTCAGGCTGCGCATAGCTCATGCCAGGTATTGCTGCTATTACTGAGTCCAGGGAGGTGCCGTGGTAGACGAGCGTGCGCAGGCCTTCTATCATGAGGTTGGATGGCGAGCCTACGAAATGCATTTTGCGGCTGCCCATTTCCTTTGTGAGGTCTTCCGGGAAGTGGGGCTGGGGCTCTGCGCGCCTTACTGCATCGTGGTTGCCGGGCGCAACTATTATCTCGATGTGCTCGGGCACGTCCTCCATCATCTTGCCGAAAAGCTTGTACTGCTCGTAGATGTCAGTGATGATGAGCTCGCGCTCCTGCGTTGGGTAGATGCCCACGCCGTCCACTACGTCGCCGTCTATTACGAGGTATTTGATTTTGCCCGCCTGCTGCGCCTCCTTTTCATTTGCGCAGTCGCCGTTCAGCCAGCGCAGCATTTTGCGGAAGTTTTCCTCCATGAAGAAGCGGCTGGCAATGTGGACGTCGGAGATGAATGCGATGGAGAGGTCGCGCTCTGTGCGCTTGGGCTCGCGTATGGGCACTTCGGGCCAGAGGAGCGAGTTGGCGAAGATGAAAGGCTCGCTGACTGCGCCCTCGAAGCCAACTACTTCGTCAGAGACAAGGCGCTGGGCGTCTGCGAAAACTGCGCGGTTGCGCGGGTCCTGCGTGACAAGTATTTTTGCAGTGCCGCTCTCGTCCTCTATGTCTATTAGCAGGTTGCCGTTCTTGGTGACGCGCTTGCTGTTCACCATTCCGACTATTCGCACTTTGGAGTTCTTCAGCATGCCCCGCGTGGATGCAATGCTCTGCACTACATTCTCGCCTGGGCGCGCCCTTATGATGGATGCTGTGCGGCGGAAGCGGTCGTTGAAGTATTCCACAAAGTCTTCAAGAGTGCCGCCGCGCCTGGCTTCCACGTTTATTTCGGTCTCGCGCTCTATTTTCAGGTCAGGCGCGTATTCTGCTGCCTCGGGCTTGAAGTAGGCGGAGCGGTAGACTTCTGTAGGCATTGGTATTTTCTTGTCCTCTGCCTTCTCAATGTATTTTTGCAGCAGCTCGGAGGTGATGATGAAGGCGTCGGGCTCTGCCTCAATGAGCTTCTTGATGACGCTTACTGAATCGTCCATCTTGTCAAGAAGTGCTGCTGCTTCTGAAGATAGGCGCATTCCGGCGTTGTCGATTATGCGCAGTGCCTCCTCGTTCATTCCCGTACCCTCCCGGAGGAGGAAATTGCGCGGAAAACTTTAAATTAGGGAGGAGGGCTCACTCGCCGCGGATTGTTTCGAGCAGGCTCACAATGCTCCATATCTGCGTGCGCGCGTGCATGGGCATGTTGATGTCCTCGCTAACTTCGTTCAAGGAGTAGATGGCTGAGGAGGCGCGCACAACCAGCTCGTCCTGTGTGAGGAGCTTGGATTTGGCCTCTGAAATCGCCTTGCGTATGTTTTTAGGAACGCTGGTGTCCTCTAGAAGAAGGTCCATGAACTGTATTATTTGTTTTAGCTTGTCCTCGGTCATCAAAACACCACTGAATGCGGTCCATTGCAATTGCTCTTTATGCGGGAGAGTTTAAAAGGATTTAACGGGCCCGGCGAGATTTGAACTCGCGACCTACAGATTTCTTCGCCCCTATGGGGGTTTAGAAGCGGGGGTGCGCGCACCCCCACTCTTTAGAAGTCTGCCGCTCTATCCAAGCTGAGCTACGGGCCCGCATATTGAATATAATTATAGGCTTTAATAACCTCGTTGCTATTGCCTATGCGGGGTGGGAGAATGGCTGATCTTATAATTCCGGTCTTGGTACTAGTGGCAGTGGCTGTGCTCGTGTTCATGAGCCTGAAGATTGTGAGGCCCACTGAGAGGGCTCTGGTTGAGAGGCTGGGAAAGTACCACCGCTTTGCGAACCCCGGCATAAACTTCATAGTTCCGTTCATAGAGCGCATAATCAGGGTGAATGTTACTGAGAGGATGGTTAATGCGGACAGGCAGGAAATCATCACTAAAGATAATTTGAACGCGCTTGTTGACGCGCAGATTTATTTCCGCGTGAATTCCGACGAGGACAGCGTGAAGGCATCGCAGTACAATGTGCAGAATTATGAGTGGCAGATTGTGAACCTGGCGAGGACCACGTTGAGGAATATCATAGGCAACCTGACGCTCACGAAGGCGAACAGCGACAGGAATGCAATAAACATGCAGCTGCTCAAGGAGCTGCAGGCTGAAGTGTCCGGCACGAACGTCGAGAGGGCAGGAAGAGGATGGGGCCTTTCGATAGTGAGGACCGAGCTGAAGGAGATTGAGCCGCCCAAGGACGTCCAGCAGACAATGAATGAGGTCGTGAAGGCGGAGAACACGAAGATTGCGGCTACTGACCTTGCAACTGCTACCGAGACAAAGGCGGACGGCGAGAGGAGGGCGGCCATCAAGGTTGCGGAAGGAAGGGCGAAGGGAGTTGAGATAGAGGCCAATGCAAAGGCCAAGGCCATTGAGGCTGTCAACATGGCTGCGCAGAAGTATTTCGTGGGCAATGCACAGGTTCTCAAGAAGTACGAGGCGCTGCAGGCCAGCCTTGAGCACAATACGAAGTTCGTGATTGCAGAGAAGGGCATCTCGCCCGTGCTTGTGTTCGGGGATGACAAGAAGCCGATAATATTGCCCTCGCGCGAGCAGAAGTGAATGGCGGGCTGAGACGCGGGGCGGTCATGCTGCCTTCAGCGGTGCCGTTGCATAACCGAGTTATATAACCTTTTTATATTTTTGCCTTCCATCCTGTCCAATGCCTGCAAACGCGGGGGTGACAACATGAAAGCGAGGACGGTGTGCTGCAAGGTTCTTGTGGACACGAAGGATGCATCTATTGCAAAGACTAAGAAGGGCGATGCGCTGGTGTGCAATGCCGAGTGCAAGGGCTTTGTCGAGATGGCCACGGACGAGCAGCTGAAGAAGTTGTTCGGCTGAGTTTTTCTTTTCCTTTTTTTCCTTTTTCTTACATTCTTTCGGGCGCCTCGATGCCGAGGAGCTGAAGGCCGTTGCGAAGCACTATTTGGGTTGCCTTAACCAGCTTGAGGCGCGCTTCCATCATCTTGGGCTCTGCTTTCAGCACCGGGCAGGCGCCATAGAAGCGCGCGAATTGCGAGGAGACGTCCAGGAGGTAAGTGGCTATTTCGTGCGGCCGCGAGTCAAGGGCTGCATGAGCTATTACAGATGGGAAGCGCGAGAGAAGCAGAATGAGCTCGTGCTCTTCCTTTGCTGTGAGCAGGGAGGTGTCGCCAAAGAGAACTTCGCCTGCCTTCTCAAGAATGCGGCAGGCGCGCGCGTGAGAGTATTGGATGTAGGGTGCGGAGTCGCCCTCGAAGTTCAAAGCCTCTTCCCACTTGAAGATGATTTTCTTTTCTGGAGTTGTTTTGAGCATGTCAAAGCGCACTGCGCCTATTCCAACTGCCTTGGCTATTTTTGCCTTCTCCTCATCAGTCATGTCAGGGAAGCGCGTGCGTATTTCTGCAAGTGCGCGTGCCTCGGCCTCATCAAGAACTTCGTCTGCGCTGAAGCCCACCCAGGAGCCTTCGCGGCCTGAGAATTTCTTGTCAGGCAGCCAGGCGTGCTCGTAGGCAAGATGGACGTAATTCTTGGATTCTTCGAGGTAACCCATGGAGTCTAGAAGGAGTGAGAGAACACGCTGCGGGTAGGCCTGCTCCACTCCAATTACATTGATGGCTGCTGTTGCAGGCGGGAAGCGCTCGCGCGTGCCCTTGCGCGAGGAGGTAAAGAGGGTGCTGCCGTCAGGCTGCTTCAGGAATTGCGCGAAATCTAGGCGCGCCTGCGTGAGCCCGAATTTCCAGAGGACAAATGCGAGGTCTTTGGCAGTGTAAGTTGCAGTGCCGTCAGAGCGCACAAGAATCTTGTCAGGGCTTTCCATGTTCGCGAATTCTGCGTTCTCTGAGAGTTTTGCTACCAGGCAGCCGGCATTCTTGCCTTCTGTTTCCTGGTGCACTGCGCCTGACTCTTTGGCCTTTTCTAGGGCGTATTCGAGTGTCTTGGCGCGCACAAGGTCGCTTTCCCAGACTAGCAAATCGTGGTAGATGCCAAGCCTGAATGCAGTTTCATATTGGGCCTGCACGCACTTTTCGCAGAGCTTCCTGCCAACTTCTGCTATTTCGCCGTCTCCTTTTTCCATTTGTGCAACTATTTCGCGCACCTGCTTTTCCAGCTCTGGCTCATTCATGCGCTTTGCAACCTCAACGTATTGCCTGCCGAGCCACTGGTCTGCCTTCATGTCAACCTTGTCGCTTAAGTTGAGGTAGCCCCAGACGCTCTGCGCCACTTGCAAGCCTAAATCATCAATGTAGTCAATGCGCTTTACGTCAAAGCCAGTGCAGGCAAGGAGGCGCGCAACGCAGTCGCCTAAGATTGCGTTTCGCAAATGGCCCACATGCCAGGGCTTGTTCGGGTTTACTGACGGGTATTCAATGTAGATTATTTTGTTGTTGGGCTCGCGGGCGCCGTATTTGCGGCCCTGCTCAACTGCCGCATCTATTGAGAGCTTCAGGAAAGCTGGGGAGAAGTGGAAGTTCAGGTAGGTGCCGACAACCTCGCATTTTGAGATGAGCGGGTTTGGGGGCATGTGGGTTGAGATTGCAAGTGCTATTTCGCGAGGGTTGCGCTTCTCGCGCTTTGCAAGGTCGAATGCAAGTGTGCAGGCAAGGTCGCCGAAGCCCTTCTTGGATTCGCCGAGGGAGTTCAGCACGTCGCTCAGGTGCGCCTGGTAGCCGGCTGCCTCGCAGGCTTTTGTCAGGGAGAGCGCCAGTTCCTCCTTCGCGTGCTGGTACGGGTCCATGAAGGGTTATCTAAATAAACGGTTAAATATGCTTATTCGTAGAAGTTGAGAGGTGCTTGGAGCTATTTGCTTCGAGCACAGCGAGCAAACTATGGGGAAGCTGGAGGTCTGAAAGGACACTCGTAAGGGAAGTCGCCAGAAACCGTAGGTTTTTGGCGGGGCCATGGGCTAGCCTGGCATGCTACTAGGTTCGGGACCTAGTGACCTGAGTTCAAATCTCAGTGGCCCCATCCGTCATAGTAAGGGAGTTCTGAAAAGAACCGTAGGTTCTTTTCGTGGGGATCGCCCAGCTTGGTCAAAGGCGCCAGGCTCAGAAGCCTTTTTAGTAAAAAGGCTTCAGCCAAAAACTATCAAGGCTAAGAAACCTGGTCTCTTAGTGAGTTCGAGGGTTCAAATCCCTCTCCCCACATTTGCGGAGCAAATGTGGCCCATCGGCCGCAAGGCTGATCGGGCCCACATTTTCAGAAAAAAAAGCAGGAACGGAAGATTGAGGTGGTTGAATGGCAAAGGCAATGAAGAAGCTTTACAGGTCAAGCAGCAACCGCGTGCTCGGAGGAGTGTGCGGAGGCTTGGGCGAGTATTTTGAAATCGACCCGACTGTTGTGAGGCTTGGATGGGTGCTGCTCACGTTCCTCGCGCCGCCGGCAGGCATACTGGGCTATATTGTGGCCTGGCTTGTGATGCCGAAGAAGAGGTAATTATTGGGCGGGGGAGCGTTGGCTCCTTCTTTTCTTTTTATTATTATTGCTACTAAAGGAGGCTGTCAGACAGGTGTCTTTCTTGGAGATTCCGAATATTTACGCAGGAGACTACAGGAAGCTGCTAATTGTGCCGCTCTCCTTGCTTGCACTTGCAGTGCTGCTCATATTTGCTGTAGGCATACCGCAGGGCATTGAGCTGAAGGGCGGCGTGCTTGTGACCTTGCAGGCAAGCGGTGCTGTTAATGAGAATGCAATTGAGGCCAGCCTTGCCTCGGCGGGCATGAGGGATGCGTCCGTGAGGGTGTATTCCAATCCTGTTGGCGAGGTCGTTGAGGTTGAGATTGGGCAGGATGCAAGGCTGAGCGAGGTGGAGAAGCAGCTGCCGAGCTTCAATGCAAAGGTGAGGGCTGCAGAGGATGCTGAGCTGGAGCTTTCCTATGCCCAGGAGCAGGAGCGCATTGATGGAACCCCGGCCTCGCAGGCAAAGGCGCAGGATGCGCAGGCCAAGTTTGAGAAGGCTGATGCTGGGATGAGGGCATCTGCGCAGGATATACTGGCGAAGCTGGGAATTGCCGATGCTGCGCAGGCTGTTGCTGCTGCAAAGGACAGCAGGGTGCTGAGCAAGGTTGTTGATGATTCTTTTGCCTCTGCAAAGGAGGCGCACAGGAAGACGATTATTGATGCCATTGGTTCGAGCGTGCAGTATTCAAGCTATTCATTCAGGGATGTGAGCCCTACTCTCAGTGCCTACTTCCTGAGCAAGGCTGTTTGGATATTTATTTTCTCGTCTATCCTGGTTGCAGCGACAGTGTTCGTGATTTTCAGGACAGTTGTGCCCGCTCTTGCAGTGCTGGCTGGCGCTGGAAGCGATATTCTGATTGCAATGGGCGCAATGGCGCTGTTCCAGATTCCGCTTACTCTTGCGTCATTTGCTGCCCTGCTGATGATTGTGGGCTTTTCGCTGGACACGCACATCCTGCTGACTGTGAGGACTTTGAAGAGGGGAGAAGGGACGCCGCGCGAGAGGATATTTGATACGATGAAGACGGGCGCGACGATGAGCCTGACTGCGCTGACTGCATTTGGCACGCTGTTCCTGCTTGCGCTGGTTACGCACATCCCCACCTATTACCAGATTTCGTCTGTTGCGATTTTCGGCCTGTTCGGAGATATTGTCGCGGCATGGGGCCTGAATGCCATCATTGTGCTGTGGTATGCTGAGAGAAAGGAGAGGCAGGTCTAGAGGGAAATTATGGGCTGGAGCGATGTGTTTGGAGACAGGCGCGTGAAGCTGCTGGGCGCCATTCTGCTGCTAGCTGTGCTTTTGGCACTGTGGCAGGGCATTCACTTTGGCATTGAGTTCGAGGGCGGCACGAGAATTCCGATTACGCTTGAGAGGCCTGTGACTGACAGCGCTGAGATGCAGAGCGTGCTGGATACGATTAAGACGAGGGTGACCAAATTTGGCTTGACTCAGGTGATGGTAAGGGGAGTTGGGGCAAGCGAGGTGTATGTGGAGGTGCCCCAGAGCGACCAGCAGCTTGTGCAGGAGATTGAGAGGATATTGAAGGATGTGGGAAGGTTTGAGGGCATTGTGGACGGGAAGGTTGCCATTAGCGGCACTGAGATTTTGAGGAATGGGATAAGGACTGAGGTGGCGGACAGGCAGTGGGCTGTTTCATTTACTGTTACTTCTGCGGGCGCAAAGCATTTCGGGCAGACTGTTTATGGCAAGGCAAATTACCCGCTCTACATGTTTTTGGACAGGCCTGAGGATGCTGTTGTGCTGGCCAGCAGGGATGAGCTGTTCGGCGAGAGCGCAGTGATGGAGCAGGAGTCGCTGGATGCGCTGCAGGATGCGATGAGGAAGGATGATGGAGCTATCAGGGTGTTTTTGCTTGATGACTGGAATGCCACGAGGGAAGAGCTCAAGTCAGTGAATGTCACGAACAAGACTGTTGCAATTGTGGGCGAGAAGGCAGATGCTGCTGCTGTTGCAGGCCTGGAAGAAATGGGCTTCAAGGTGCAGAAGAAGCCTGAGGCGGAGATGGAGCCAACTTTCGGAACTGGAGAGCTGAACAACAGGATGGTGAATGAGTGGAAGGCAGTGGGCCTGCTGAGCGCCCCCATTTTGAACCCTTCAATCACGCAGGGAGGCTCGCCTGGCCTGCAGTACCAGATTAGCGGCGCGTCAAAGGGCGAGAATTCGCAGGAGCGCCTGGCAAATGCGGAGAGCGAGACAAAGCTTCTGAAGAGCGTGCTGAGCGGCGGGGAGCTGCCGATGGAGATTGTGCTGGGCAGCGTTACGACTATTCCTGCGCCATTGGGCGCTGAGTTCCTGAGGTACAGCGTTGTGGGCGCTGTTGGAGCGCTGGCCGCCATTGGCGTGCTGATGATTGCGAGGTACAGGCAGCCCAAGCTGATTGTGCCTATTGTTACTGTTGCACTTGTTGAGATTGTGATTCTCGTGTGCGTCATTGGCGCACTGGGCACCATTGATTTGGGCACAATGGCCGGCATCATTGCAGCTATTGGCGTGAGCTTGGATGCGCAGATTGTCGTGACTGATGAGCTGCTGAAGAAGGGCAAGCTGGCTGTTGCTGTTGAGGGAGAGGCCGGCGCAAAGCAGAAGCTGGATAGGGCGTTCTATGTGATTGTCACTGGTGCCATTGTGGCTATTGTCGCAATGGTGCCGCTGTTCTTCTCGGGCCTTGTTGAGATACAGGGCTTTGCCATTTCAACAATAGGAGGGGCATTGCTGGGCGTGTTCATTTCAAGGCCTGCTTATGGCGCGGCTGTTGAGCATTTGTTTGCTGAGGAGAAGCCGAAGAAGGACTAATTCTGGCTGAGTTTGGGCTTATTTTTAGCTTATTTTGGGCTGGAAAAGGCCTCCTCGGAGGGGGCTAAAAAGCACCTTTTTTAAGGGTTTCTACGAACGCGCGCGCGTGCGCGCGCACGCGCGTGGATAGATTTATAAGCCCCAGAAGGGTAATTCTGGTGTAAAGAAGGTGACTAGGAGTAAGAGCGAATATAGGGCGTTTAGAGGCATGTCTATGGTCGAGGCGAGAGAATATACTGCAAAGGACATACAGGTGCTGGAAGGCCTGCAGGCAGTCAGGAAAAGGCCCGGCATGTATATTGGAGATACGGGTGTGCATGGCTTGCACCACCTCGTGTACGAGATAGTGGACAATTCTATTGATGAGGCGCTGGCTGGGCATTGCAAGAATATCGTGCTTACTGTGCACCAGGATGGAAGCGCGAGCGTGAAGGATGATGGAAGGGGCATTCCAGTTGACATGGTGGAGAAGTACAACAAGCCGGCCATTGAGCTGGTAATGACTACTTTGCATGCTGGCGGAAAGTTTGACAAGAATACTTACAAGGTGAGCGGCGGCTTGCATGGAGTGGGCATGAGTGTTGTGAATGGCTTGTCTGAGTGGCTGGTTGCTGAAGTGAGGCGCAAGGGAAAGAGGCATGTGATTAGGTGCGAGCGCGGGATAGTGAAGGAGCCGCTGAAAGTTGTTGAAGGAGATGCTGACGGAACAGGTACGACAATTACGTTCAAGCCGGACAGCCAGATTTTCGAGACACTGGATTTCAACTTTGAGCTGCTGTGCAACAGGCTGAGGGAGCTGGCCTTCCTAAACAAGGGGCTGCATATTTCTGCTCTTGATGAGAGGTCCGGGAAGACTGCGGACTTCAGGTATGAGGGCGGCCTGGTTGAGTTCGTGAGGTATATTGATACTGGCAAGACTGCAGTGCACCCGAATGTGATTTACATTGAAGGCGAGAAGGGCGGCACGAAAGTTGAGGTGGCGCTGCAGTATAATAATTCATATTTGGAGAGCGTGTTCTCATTTGCCAATGATATTAACACTGTTGAGGGAGGCACGCATTTGATTGGATTCAGGGCTGCCTTGACGCGCGCGATTAATGACTATTCGAGAGACAACAAGATGCTGCCAAATGGCGTTGCGCTTACTGGCGAGGATGTGAGGGAGGGGCTTACTGCGATTGTGAGCGTGAAGGTGCAGGAGCCGCAGTTCGAAGGGCAGACAAAGGGCAAGCTGGGCAATACTGAGGTGAAGGGAATTGTGGAGAGCTTGGTGGGCGAGAAGCTCAAGCAGTTTTTTGAGTTCAACCCTGCTGATGCGCATAGCATTATTGAGAAGGCTGTTGGCGCTGCGCAGGCAAGAGAGGCTGCGCGCAATGCTAGGGAGCTGGTGAGGAGGAAGAGTGCTCTTGAAGGCGGGCTGCTGCCGGGCAAGCTGGCTGACTGCTCTGAAAGGGACCCGGCGAAGAGTGAGCTGTTCATAGTGGAGGGCGACAGTGCAGGCGGGAGTGCAAAGCAGGGAAGGGACAGGAAGACGCAGGCTATTCTGCCGCTGAAGGGAAAGATACTGAATATTGAGAAGGCGCGCCTGGTGAAGGTGCTGGGAAATGCGGAGATAAGGACTTTGATAACTGCGCTGGGAACTGGGTTTGGCGAGGAGTTTGATGCAAACAAGGCGAGGTATCACAAGATTGTGATTATGACAGATGCGGACGTGGATGGCGCGCACATCAGGACATTGCTGCTCACGTTCTTCTACCGCTATGCAAAGCCGCTGATTGAGAAGGGCTTTATCTATATAGCGCAGCCGCCGCTCTATCGCGCGAAGAAAGGAAAGGAGGAGAGGTATCTTTACACTGATGTTGAGCTGGAGCGCGCTGTTTCCGAGATGGGAGGCGCGAGCGCTGAGATGGCTGCTGCTGAGGGCGCGGAAGGCGGAGTGAAATTGGCAGGCGGCATTTACATCCAGAGGTACAAGGGCTTGGGAGAGATGAATCCGGGCCAGCTGTGGTCTACTACAATGGACCCAAGCAACAGAATTCTGCTGCGCGTGACTATTGAGGATGCTGTTGAAGCTGACAGGCTGTTCACGATTCTGATGGGTGATGAGGTCGAGCCGCGCAAGCAGTTCATACTGCAGCATGCAAGGGAAGTGAAGAACCTTGATGTGTGATTGCCATGGACACGTCTACTAATCCCAATATCAAGAACAGGCTTATCGAAGATGAGATGAGCGCGTCCTATTTGGACTATTCGATGAGCGTGATTGTTGGGAGGGCGCTGCCTGATGCAAGGGATGGGCTGAAGCCAGTGCACCGCAGGATTCTGCACGCAATGAATGAGATGGGCAATTCGCATGACAAGCCCTACAAGAAGAGCGCGCGCGTTGTGGGAGAAGTGCTTGGTAAGTACCACCCACATGGAGATACTGCTGTTTATGATTCGCTAGTGAGGATGGTGCAGAATTTCTCGCTGCGCTACCCGCTCATTGACGGGCAGGGCAATTTTGGCTCTGTTGATGGAGATAACCCGGCTGCAATGAGGTATACTGAGGTGCGCATGGCCAGGA
>JBAZVU010000010.1:0-14752 GCA_041660725.1 Candidatus Micrarchaeia archaeon
GCATCCATGAGGTGGTCTATCGCCTTCTGCACGTCGAACTCCTTGCACGAGAAAATGTCAATGTTGATGTACTCCTGCTCCGCAAACGAGTGCAGGCTGATGTGGCTTTCTGCAATTATCACTACGCCCGAGATTCCTCCCTTGTCAAAGGAGCCGGGCTTGTCAGAACCCTTGTATGGAATAATGTAAGGGGGCATAATCTTTGTCATGCCCAAGCGCCCCGGCAGCTCATCAAGAACTGAATGAGCCAATTCAACATCGAGGAGCTTTTTCCTGTCACAGCCATACAGGTCAAGCATCAAGTGAGGTCCGAACATACGATCTTTTTTCTCCTCAGCGATTTTTTCGCAGAGAACACATATTATGAAATGCATCTGCTTAATAAGCATTTCTATTTTTTTTGAACTTTGGAAAATTCCCAGCAGGAACTTATTTTTCCAAGCAACTTCCGCATCAGTCGTGGGCATTTCATTTTTTTAAAACTATTTTAAAATTACCCTGGCAAAGCGCGCTTATGGAGCTTGGCGCTTTCGCGCGCTTGACGCGCATTGAACACGGTTTCATGCTCGCGCTTGCAGCTGCCATAGGTGCGATAGTCGCTCTCGGCGCAGTTCCTGCCCTTTCCTTCCTGTTTCTCGCGGCGCTTCCGCCATTTTTCATCGAGCTCGCCTCCTTTTCGCTGAATGACCTGCTTGACGTGAAGAGCGACAGGATAAACAAGCGCACGGACAGGCCGCTCGTGACCGGAGACGTTTCGCGCAACGAGGCATTTGACATAGTAGTGGTGGGCTTTGCAGCAGGAAATGCAGTTGCCTATCTCATCTCCTGGCAGGCATTTGCAATTTCCCTTGCCTTCTCCGTGCTCGCAATTGCATACAATGCAAAGCTCAAGGACGTCGCGCTGCTCGGCAACTTCTACATTGCCCTCACAATGGCAATTCCATTTGCCTATGGCTCGATAATCGCCTCAGGCGCATTCACTGCCGATGCAGCGATTCTCGCTTCAATTGCGTTCGTAGTCGGGCTTGCGCGCGAGATAATGAAAACAACCGAGGATGTGGAGGGCGACAGGAAGGGACGGCACGCCCAGACGCTCCCAATGCTTCTTGGAATGCGCAACTCCCTTCATCTCGCATCTTTCCT
Source organism: Candidatus Micrarchaeia archaeon (assembly GCA_041660725.1). GTDB lineage: Archaea > Micrarchaeota > Micrarchaeia > Burarchaeales > Burarchaeaceae > JBAZVU01. Next base: position 1,144 of record JBAZVU010000010.1, read on the forward strand.
CTACCTTCTCGCCATCGCGCTTTCGTATCTTCCCTATGCATCTGCATCAAGCACCTACCACAACAACCTTGCCTATGCCCTTCCAGTCGCAGTCACGGGCGCGCTCCTGCTCTACGTTGCATGGGGCTGCGCATCTCGCGGCAGGCATTTCCTCAAGCAGGGCCGCAGCATCTCGCTTCTCGCGCTCGGCATAGGGCTTTTAGGCTTTCTTGCAGGAGCAGTATATTGAGAAATTGGTGAATGCATGGCAGAACACACGGCGATGACCGAAACAAAGCTTCCTCTCCCTCTTTTCCGCAAGGGCAAAGTCAGGGACACCTATGACCTGGGCGACTCGCTGCTCATGGTGGCCACTGACAGGCTCTCTGCCTTTGACGTTGTTTTCTCAGAAGGCATACCGCACAAGGGCGAGGTGCTCACCCAAATATCCTATTTCTGGTTCCACTTCCTCAAGGGCACTGTTGAAAACCATCTTCTCCCCTGGGCGCTTCCAGATGCCTTCAAGCAGTATGAGAAGGCGCTGAAGCTCCGCTCAATGATTGTGAAAAAGGCGCAGCCCCTGCCAATAGAGTGCGTTGTGCGCGGCTATTTGTCAGGCTCTGGCTGGAAGGACTACAAAAAGACCGGCTCAGTGTGTGGCATCAAAATTCCAAGCGGCCTGCAGGAAAGCAGCAAGCTGCCAGAGCCGATTTTCACGCCAGCAACAAAAGCAGAGACAGGGCATGACATGAACGTGAGCTTTGACGAGGCTGCAAAACTCGCAGGCTCTGAAACAACCCACAAGGCCCGCGAGCTCTCGCTCAAAATCTACCAAAAGGGCTCTGATTACGCGGAAAAGCGCGGCATCCTGCTTGCAGACACGAAATTCGAGTTCGGCATCTTTGAGGGCAAGCTCATACTCATAGACGAAGTGATGACGCCGGACAGCTCGCGCTTCTGGCCTGCAGACCAGTACGAGGCAGGGCATGCGCAGCCTGCATTTGACAAGCAGTATGTGCGGGACTATCTGGAAAAGCTGGGCTGGGACAAGAAGCCGCCTGCCCCGCACCTTCCTCCAGATATAATAGCCGGCACTACCAAGCGTTATATTGAAGCCTATGAACTGCTTACTGGGAAACAGTGGAACTTTTGAGGGGTGGGAACATGTCAGTGATGATAATCTGCGGAAGCAAGTCTGATTCGAAAATAGCAGGAGATGCTGAAAAGGTCCTGCAGGAGTTCGGCGTGCCCTACACATCTGAAGTGTGCTCAGCGCACCGCAATGCCGAGCAGCTTGATGCAATGCTGCACACTGCAAGGGCAAAGGTCATCATTGCAATAGCCGGGCTCTCTGCCGCGCTGCCCGGCGTGTGTGCCTCGAAAACAACAAAGCCCGTGATAGGCGTGCCCGTGAATGTGAAGCTTGAGGGCCTTGATGCGCTTCTTTCAACAATGCAACTTCCCTCGGGCGTGCCAGTGGCAACAGTTGGCATAGACAACGGAAAGAATGCCGCACTGCTTGCAATTGAGATTTTGGCTGTTTCAGACAGGAAGCTGGAGCAGAAGCTGCACGACTACAGGAAGGAAATGAAAAAGAAGAAATAACTCTCCACGCTCCGCTAGTGCTTATGGATGGAGGGATTTGCACCCTCGAACACTCGGTTGACGGCCGAGGCCATTAGTCTACTCCGGCACATCCGGAAAAATCCGCATAACGTGAGTGGACTCTTCTGCTTACTCCATACCCATGCCGCCGCCCATTCCGCCCATGCCACCAGGCATGCCGCCGCCCTGCGGCGGGCGGCCCTTGGAGCTGATCATGTCATCTATGCGCAGGAGCATCTCAGCTGCCTCGCTTGCCGACGCAATTGCCTGCCTCTTCACCTTTGTAGGCTCAATCACGCCAAGCTTCTCCATATCGGCAACTTCTGCCTTGTAGACATCAACGCCCATGTTCTTGCCAGTGTCCTTCTCATGCCTGCTCCTGAGCTGCACGAGTGTGTCAATGGCATCCATGCCTGCGCTCTCTGCAAGGGTCTTGGGCACGCACTCAAGCGCGTCTGCAAAGGCTATGATGGCAAGCTGCTCGCGCCCGCCAATTGCGTTCGCGTGCTTTCGCAGGTGGCCAGCAAGCTCCATTTCCACCGAGCCTCCGCCTGTTACAAACGAGCCCTCCTCAACTGCTGAGGAAACAGCGCCAAGGCAGTCCTTGATTGCCCTCTCGCCCTCGTTCACAACGTGCTCAGTGCTTGCGCGCACGAAAATAGTGACGCTCTTCGGGTCCTTGCACTTCTCAACATAGACCATCTGCTCGCCTGCAACCTTGCGCTCTTCAACCAGGCCCGCATGGCCGAGCTCCTTCTCAGTCAAATCCTCAAGGCTGGTTGCAACGCGGCCGCCCGTAGCCTTTGCTAGCTTCTCCATGTCGCTCTTCTTCACGCGCCTCACTGCAGTGATGCCTGCCTTTGAAAGATAGTGCTGCGCCACATCGTCAATGCCCTTCTGGCAGAACACGACGTTCGCGCCGCTCTTCTTTATCTTGTCAGACATGTCCTTGAGCATCTTCTCCTCCTGTGCGAGGAAATCGCCCATCTGGCTCGGCGAGGTAATCTCAATCTTCGCGTCAATCTCAGTCTTCTCAATTTCCAGTGCAGAGTCAATCAGGGCAATCTTCGCATTCTCAATCTTCTTTGGCATGCCCGGATGCACGACTTCCTTGTCAACCAGCACTCCGCTGATGTACTCGGTGTCGTCAATGTTGCCGCCCTCCTTCTCTCGACCTTGATGAAGTCCTGGTCAATGCGCACCTTGTTGTCCTTCTTCTCGGCAACCTGCTTGATGGCCTTCACCACCAGCTTTGCCAGCGAGTCCTTGGAGCTTCCAACGCCAACAGTCTTGGAGCCCATGGAAATTGATGCAATCTTCTCCAGTGTCGCCGTGTCGTCAATGGAAACCTTTGTGCTGATGGTGTTCAGCTTCTTCGCGCACTCCTGCGCCGCATTCTTGTAGCCGTTTATGATGGTGCTTGGGTGTATTCCCTGGTCAAGCAGCTCGCCAGCCCTCTTGAGCAGTTCGCCGCCCAGCATTGCCGCAGTCGTGGTTCCATCGCCCACTTCCTTGTCCTGCGTCTTCGCAATCTCAACCATTATCTTTGCCGCGGGGTGCTCCACGTTCATTTCCTGCAAAATTGTAGCGCCGTCATTCGTGATTACGATGTCGCCCAGCTCGCTCACGAGCATCTTGTCCATTCCCTTAGGGCCCAAAGTAGTCCTTATTGCGCTTGACACTGCATACGCAACTGCAATGTTCACGCGCTGCGCGTCCCTTCCAAGTACCCTGTTGCTTCCTTCTGGAAGGAGCAATACCTGATTTCCGAGTTCTCCCCTAGATGCCATATTCTCACCTCAATGTTATCGAGACATCAAAAACCGCTTCTTTGCCTCTCTGTTCTAGACGTCTTATGCCCTAAATAGGGGCGAAAAATCTTAAATAGCTTATCAGGCCTGCCAGTGCCCGTCCCCCTGCCGGCAAGCAAGCAGAAAAGTCTTATATTGTGGTTTTGGCATAAAGCCACAGTAATGTTCTCATTCGCAGGAACAAAGGCAAAGGCGTCGCCCCCGGCAAAAGTTACCCCTGCACAGCAGGTTTCACTGGGCATTCCCGGCACCATGCTTACCTGCCATCACCCGCTTGCGGAAACCATCTCCGATTCCGGGCAGGTGGAGCTCCAGAAGAAATTCTCACTACTGCTTCTTCACCGGACAATAATCCAAGCTCCAAAGGACATCCCGGAAGCAGTGCGCATGTTTGACTATCTCCTGCGGAACGCGCACCACAAAACATTCAGGCACAACAAGAAAAAGGCCAAGGACGGGCCAGAGCTCCTGGACTGTGCCTATTCCGTGCTGCTTGCCGTGGCATTCCGCAACAACTTGCCTGAAAAAATCATCTTGCACCAGCAGTCTGAGCAACACTTCACAAAGGACGTGAGCGTGCAGGCTCTCAAGGCTGTTGCGCTCGCCGCAGAAAATGATAATCAGAATGCGCAGCAAACTGCAACAGCCCTGCTTCTTCACCTTGCAAAGCTTGGGCAACTCACAAAAAAGGCTGCCAGGACTCTGCGAAAGCTTGAGAAACTGTTTGGCTCTCTGGATGGGCTTCCTGCACACTAATCAGAAACTCAGACGAATACTTCCTCGCCCCTGAATATCTCAAAGCCCCTGCTTCCGAGCTTGTAAGGCACCACCTTGCGGGAGTGGTCTGACCAGCGCGCCTTTATCACTTCCAGCGCATTCTGGCGCAAATCCTTCTTCCTTATGTCATAGAGCTGCAGCACGCCGTCGCATATGAATTCCTCCACGCCGACCGGCACATGGTCAACCTGGCAGTGCCCCATCTCGCTTATCACAAGATTCACTGAGCCGCCCCTCTCCAATGTCCTGAGCAAGTAGGAAATATAGACGCGGTAAAGGTCGCTGTCTCCTGCAAAGCCAACGCTCATTGCGCTCAGCGAGTCGAGCACCAGCCTGTCGGGCTTGAATGGCAGCTTGATGTCAAAGCTCCTGCCATCCTTTTTCTTGAAAATGCCGCGCACTGTCTCGGCTATTTCGATGGGGTCCACCTGCACCATTGCCATGCGCTTCTGCGCAACCATCTTGCTTATCTCCCACCCAAAATTCCTTTCCATGTGCATTGCTATCTTGTCAATAGGCTCCTCGAAGGACATGTAAATGACTTTCTCGCCGGCCGCGGCTGCATTGTAGGCCGACTGCATGCAGAATGTGCTCTTGCCAGTTCCCACTCCGCCGGTCACGAGCAGCGTGCTTCCCCTTTCAACTCCCTTCTTGTCAAAGAGCTCGTCTACAGTTGAGACGCGCAGGGGCAGGAACTGGGGCTGTTTTTCATTCGCCATAAGGCCACACGGGCATATCCCTGCCTTGCTTTTTAAACATTTAGCCCCCAATGAATTTGCTGCGAAAAGCAGCCTGCATCTTAGCGGTGTTATCCATGGACTACAAGACGACAGCTGAAATCCCGATTTCCAAGAAGCTAGTTGACCAGGTAATAGGCCAAGAGCGGGCTGTTGAGATAATCAAGAAGGCAGCAAAGCAGCGCCGCAACCTCATGCTAATGGGCGAGCCCGGCACTGGAAAGAGCATGCTTGCGCAGGCAATGGCTGAGCTCATGCCTGCCGAGGCACTAGAAGACGTCCTGATTTACCCGAACGTGAATGACGAGAACAGGCCAGTAGTGCGTGTAGTGAAGACAAAAGGCACTGAGGCAATGCCTAAACTTGCAATGATGGCTGGCAGGCTGCCGGGGCCCCAAGCTGCAGGCATTCCTGGTTCAGCCAAAGCTGGCAGTCCCCAGGTGCAGCTTCCTGAAATCGGGCAGGGCCGCCGCATACTGGAAGCAGAGCGCATGAAGTTCCGCGTTTCCCGCCCCTCAGGCCTGTCACCCACCTTCCTGCTGTTCATTGCACTCTTCATAGGAATCTTCATCCTGTCCTTCACGGGCTTCACGCCACAGGGAGACAACAAGTGGATTCTTGCAGCCTCCATCATTGGCATTGCGCTCCTTGCATCTGCCTGGATATTTTCCTCGCAATTGCAAAGGCGCCTTGGCGGCATGGGCGAAAACAGCGAGCCCAAGTTGGTAGTTGACAACACCGGCATGACGGCAGCGCCATTCATAGATGCAACTGGCGCAAAAGCAGGCGCGCTCTTCGGCGACGTGAAGCACGATCCATTGCAGAGTGGTGGTCTGGGAACGCCAGCCCATCTGCGCGTGGAAGCAGGCGCAATTCACAGGGCCAACAAGGGCGTTCTTTTTGTAGATGAAGTCTCCTCTCTCGGGCCAAAGTCCCAGCAGGAGCTCCTGACAGCAATGCAGGAGAAGAAATATTCCATCACAGGGCAGAGTGAGATGAGTTCAGGCGCTCTCGTCAAAACAGAGCCCCTTCCCTGCGACTTCGTTCTAATAGCAGCAGGCAACATGCTTGACATAAAGAGCATGCACCCGGCCCTGCGCTCGCGCATACGCGGCTATGGCTATGAGATTTACATGGAAGCCACAATGCCCGACACTCCTGCCAACCGCGACAAGATAGTGCAGTTCGTGGCACAGGAAGTGACAAAGGACGGCAAGATACCGCATTTCCTGAAGGAAGCTGTAGATGAAATAATAGAGGAGGCAAAGAGGCGTGCTGGCCGCAAGGGCAGGCTGAGCATCAAGTTCCGCGATTTGGGCGGCATCATTCGCGCAGCAGGCGACGTTGCCAAAGAGGAGAACGCTCCGTTCACAACCCTGCAGCACGTGAACAAGGCAAAGAAGCTTGCGCGCACACTGGAGCAGCAGATTTCCCAGCAGGTAGTGGAGGCGCGCAAAGATTACCCGGTGTTCAGCACAACCGGCTATTCAATTGGCAAGGTGAATGGCCTTGCAGTAATGGGCGACGCCAGCGCAGGCCTCGTAATGCCCATAGTTGCAGAAGTCACGCCTGCAAGCTCGAAGAGTGAAGGAAAGCTCATAGCAACAGGCAAGCTCGGCAAGATCGCAAAAGAGGCAGTGGAGAACGTGAGCGCCATCATAAAGAAGCACATTGGCCGCGATGTTTCGCAGTACGACATCCACGTGCAATTCCTGCAAACTTACGAGGGCGTTGAGGGCGACAGCGCATCAATAGCCGTGGCAGTCTCGGTCATATCAGCAATGGAAGGAATACCAGTTGACCAGTCAATTGCAATGACTGGCTCCCTGAGTGTGCGCGGCGAGGTCCTGCCAGTTGGCGGGCTCACTGCAAAAGTTGAGGCAGCTGCAGACTCCGGCGCCTTGACAGCAATAGTGCCGAAGTCAAACTTGGATGACATTTACCTTGGCAAGGACGTGCGCAGCAAAATCAAAATAGTGCCAGTGTCTAACATCGTCGAAGTCCTCGGCTACGTGCTGAAGGACTCGCCCCAGAAAACAAAGCTGCTTGCGTCTATGACGAAGGTAGTGAGTGGAAAGGCAAAACGATAACTGCCTTGCAGGACTCCAAGCTACTTATCGAAAGGCATCCGCTCAGGCTGGCTAAGCAACACTTCCAACGTGGTTGTCAAGGGTGACTTTCCCGCTTCCGCGCATGCATTCTCAAACAACCAAGCTATTTCCTTGCCGTTCGCCTCAATGATTCCAAGTCCTACTTCAATCGATACAGTATCATCATGCCCTATCTTTCCTTTCTCTATCAACAGTTTGAACGTGTTGCCCACAATATCCATCACTCTGCTGTCAGCGGGCAATCCGTCAGTAGTTTTGGCTGCTTCATGAATAACGGAATCAAGCTCAGGGCCATTTTGCGCGCCATTCTTTTTCAGCAGTCTTACAATCTTCCCTAACGTCCTCAAGTTTTGCGTTTTCACTTCTCCGCCCCTAACCACCAATTTCTCCCGCGCGTTTGGAATGTCATGCAACCCACGGCCTCCAAAAGCAGCTGCTGGCGCCCTTTCCTGCTGCAAAATAAGCGGCCTGCCTGTATTCATCGTGAGTGTTACCATTCTTCCACCCCGCCAGAATTAGCCATCGAACGCATATAACTCTTTTTAATGAGCAAAAATGTGCATAAAACTCAGACGCTCATCCTCTCACATCTCAGGTCTGCCTTCTTCTCATCCCTTACCCCGATAGCTCCATCCTTTGAATAGCCGAAGGTCGTGACTTTTACCTGGTAGGTGTCAGGATATGCGCGCGCCAGGGTGTAAATCTTGCACTTGCCGCTCAAAGTTTCGCCAGGCCCTATAAGCCCAATTCTCTTCTTGCCGTGCCGCAGCTCCTTGTCGGGCACCAAGGAAAGCACCTCAGGCACCTCGACAGTGCACTCAGTCCAGTAAGCTTCGCTCCCGCTGTTGGTAATGTCAATGGTAAGCTCCACCTCGCTCTTCATGTAAGCAGTGAGGCGGAGGGGGTAGAAGCTGGTTGCAACCTTGAACTCTGGCATACACTGATAGTTAGTGCGAAGGGGTATAAAAACAAAATGCTCCGTCCGGGATTCGAACCCGAGTTACTGGCTTGAAAGGCCAGCGTCCTTGACCGGACTAGACGAACGGAGCATAAGAAACCTACGGTTTCTCATACATTTCCCTTACGAGAGCTTTCAGACTTCCCTTACGACTTTTCTGAACCTCCTTAATTAGACCTCAATCACTTAATGAATCTGTCGATTTCAGCCTGCACCCTCTCAGCCACTGCCTCAGGCGTGCCTGCAGCATCCACAACAGCCCAGTTTTTGCACAGGAACTTCTTCTTCGCAAGCGCAAGGAAGCCCTTTCTCACGCACTCCTGGAACTTCAAGTCAGCCTCGAATTTGTCAGGCTCCTTTTGCGAGAATTTTCTTGAGGATGCGGCTTTCGGGTCAATGTCGAGGAGAATTACAATGTCAGGCGCAATGGGCTTTGCCTCCTCCACGATTTTCTCAGCCTTCTTTGCATCCATGCCCTTGCACGCTTGATAGGCAATAGTCGAGAGGCAGTACCTGTCCAGAATCACGACGTCGTAGGCTTTCATTTCCTGCTTCAATCTTCCTTCATCTTTCATCTGGTCCCTCAAAATGTCAGCAAAGAAAAGGAAGAACTGCGCCTCAGCTCCAAGTTCAAGCTGGCCATGCAAAACGTCGCCAAGCGGCCTCGCGAGAGGGCCGAGCATGTCAGGATAGGCGATTACTGCAGCACGCTTGCCTTTCTCCTTCAAATGCCTCGTGAGCTTAGCTATCTGGGTTGCCTTGCCAGAGCCGTCAATGCCCTCGAACGCGACTAGCATACGAAAAGGTTTAAATACCGCGAGAGTTTAAATTTCTGTTGGGTTTTCGTGCAGGATCTTATTTCAATCCGGGACGTGGAAAAGCGCTGGGCTGTTTCTATTTTCAAGCTAGCAGACGAGATGCAGGGGCTGAAAGTGCCGCCTGCCAAGCTGAAGGGCAAGGTGATGGGCACTCTCTTCTTCGAGCCGAGCACGAGGACAAGACTCTCATTTCATACGGCAGCGGCTAGACTTGGGATACAGCTTCTAGACATAGAGTCAGTGGGCGACAGCTCAATAGTGAAAGGCGAAACTCTCAGCGACACAATACGCATAGTTGACGGCTACGCAGACGGCATTGTCATAAGGCACCCTGCGGAAGGCAGTGCAAGGCTGGCAGCAGACGTTGCAGAGCACCCTGTAATCAACGCAGGCGATGGCGGCAACCAGCACCCCACGCAGACGCTCATAGACCTTTACACAATGAACAAGCTGAAGAAGAAAATCGCAGGCCTCAATGTCTCACTGGTGGGCGACCTCAAATATGCAAGGGCAATGCACTCCCTTGTCTACGGCCTTGCAATGTTCGGAGCTGACATCACGCTTGTCTCGCCAAAGGCTCTCCAGATGGACGCAAGCTCCATCGAGGAAGTGAAGGAAAAATTCGGGGCAAAAGTCAAGATTACCAACGAGATGAACTTCAAGGACTGCGACGTGCTCTATGTATGCAGGATACAGAAGGAGCGCTTTGCGGACAAGTACGAGGCGCAGCGCTTCCAGCAGGAATTCAGGATAACTCTTGACAGCCTGAAGGGTGCGCCCGATGACCTCATAATACTGCACCCTCTTCCAAAAATAGACGAAATAGCGCCGGAAGTTGACAAGAGCGACAAGGTGCGGTACTTTGAGCAGGCGCGCTACGGCGTGCCGGTGCGCATGGCAGTGCTGAGCGAGATACTCGGGCAGTGAATGGTGAAAACATGCTGACAGTTGAACAAATTGAGAGCGGCACAGTGATAGACCACATACCTGCGGGCAAGGGCCTGCTAGTTCTGAAAATACTCGGCATACTTGAGAACAACGGGCTGAAGGAGCGCGTTGCAGTTGTGATTAATGTTCCGAGCAAGCGCATGGGCCGCAAGGACATAGTGAAAGTTGAAGGCATGTTCCTTGATGAAAAGAAGGTTGACCGCGTTGCACTCATAGCGCCCTCTGCCACCCTGAACATCATCAAAGGGGGCAAGGTAAGCGAAAAGGGCAAGGTGGAGCTGCCGTCTGAAATAGTGGGTGTTTTCGCCTGCCCCAACCCGCAGTGCATAACCAACCAGGAAGCTGCTGAAACTCGCTTCAACAAGACAAAGAAGGGCATCTGCTGCCACCACTGCGAAAGGTGCTTTTCATCCGAAGAGCTGGCTGCCCGGTAAGCAGCTTCTCGCCTGAGGGGCTTGCCGTCCGCTAGGGAGACATCATCCTTATTTAAGACTGAGCCCCATATATCAGTATGGAACGCCTACTTCTGACCACCGAACAGGATGCAAAGGGCTACGAGCAGATGGAAGTGCATAGCTTCCCTGACGGTGACAGCTACGTGCGCCTGCCTTCCTCACCAAAGGGCAAGCAGGCCATTATTTTCTCTCGCTGCTATCCGAACCAGAACAACAAGCTGATGGAGCTTCTTCTTGCAATTGCAACTGCAAAGGAACTGGGCGCATCGCCTGTGCGCGCATTCATACCCTACCTGCCTTACGCAAGGCAGGACAAGCGCGTGAAGGACGGCGAGGCAATAAGCGCCAATGTGCTGTGCGGCCTCCTGAAGGCAGCTGGCCTTGACGAGCTCATTACTCTCGACTGCCACTTTCTGAAAAAGAGCGGCATGTTCGAATATGGCGGCCTCTCGATAGCCAACCTGAGCGCCTCGCCTGCAATGCTTGAGGCTGCGAAAAAGGGCCTGAAGCTCCCACTTGTGATTACGCCTGACCAGGGTGCTGCCTATCTTGCCAAGGGCGAGACTGGGGCCCAGTCAATGGTAAAGGAAAGGGGCGAGTACCAGGCCGGCACCTCAAGCAAGAACAAGAAGGGTGCAATAGCAAACAAGATTTACAGGCCAGTTGCCTCGCTGACGGCGGACTTCAGCGTAAAGGGCCGCGATGTCATAATAGTGGACGATATAGTTGCAGGCGGCAGCACAATGCTCAAGGCAGTGCAGCTCTGCAAAAAGGGCCATGCGCACTCCATCACCTGCGTTTGCACGCACGGCCAGCTGCTTGACCATGCTGATAGGAAAATACTGTCTGCAGGCGCAAGGCGCATAATCAGCACTGACTCCATAATCTCGAAATACTCAGTCGTGAATGTTCTGGAAGTGGCAAGGGATGCACTATGACTATACACCTGAGAATGGAAAAGCTCACGCAGAAGATTGCAGAGCAGTGCCGCGCAATTGACAGAAAGTCAATAGACTCGCTTGTTGACGCAATCCTCTCGTCAAACAGCATATTCATACACGGCGCGGGCAGGAGCGGCCTTGTTGGCAGGGCCTTTGCAATGCGCCTCATGCACCTTGGCCTCAAGGTCTATGTAGTGGGCGAGACGATTACCCCACCAATCAGGAACGGCGACCTCTACATTGCAATAACTGGCTCAGGCAAGACGCAGTCCATCTATGCAATAGTGAAGACTGCAAAGGAGCAGGGCGCGAAAATTGCAGCCATAACCTCGCACCCGGACCAGCCAATAGGCAAGCTCGCAGACATCATTCTGAAGATAAAGGGCCGCGAGAAGACTGACGAGAAGCGCGACTATTTGGCGCGCCAGATGACGGGCGAGCACGAGCCCATCACGCCCATGGGCACACTTTTCGAGCTGAGCGCAATGGTCTTCCTGGACTCAATAATAGAGGAGCTCATGATAAAGAAGAACAAGAGCGAAAGCGAAATGGAAGGCTTCCACACGAATCTGGAATAGCTATTTCTTCATCGCAGCTTCCAGCAGCGCAACAAACAGCGGGTGCGGCCTTTCCAATCTTGACGAGAGCTCAGGATGATACTGCGTGCCCATGAAGAACTTGTGGCTCGGCAGCTCCATTATCTGCATGATGTTGCTCTTCGGCGCCCTGCCTGAGAACACCATGCCGCCAGCTTCGAACCTCTCAACATAATCTGGATTCACTTCGTAGCGGTGCCTGAACCTCTCCCGCACGCTCTTCTCGCCATAAAGCTTGTAGGCCAGCGTGCCCTCCTTCACCTCAACATCCTGCCCGCCCAGCCTCATCGTGCCGCCCTTCTCAGTCACAGTCTTCTGCTCAGGAAGAATGTCAATCACAGGATGCGGCGTCTTCTCGTCATTCTCAGTTGTATTCGCTTTTTCCAAACTGCAAACATTGCGGGCATATTCAACAACAGCAAGCTGCATGCCATAGCAGAGGCCGAGGAACGGCAGGCCATGGTAGCGCGCATGCCTTATGCACTCAATCTTTCCCTCAACACCGCGCGAGCCGAACCCGCCGGGCACTATTATTGCATCGCATCCCTTCAGCGCCTCATCAGCCTTCACCTTCTTTTCCTCAATGTCAGTAGTCTCAATCCACTTCAGATTCACCTTGCACCCGAGTTTTGCCCCAGCGTGCACCAGCGCCTCCTTTATGCTCACATACGCGTCCTTCAGCGCAGTGTACTTGCCGGTAATTCCAATGGTGACCTCGCTCTTTGGCGCGCCTATCCTGTCAACGAGCTTCTTCCATTCCTCCATGTCCCTGCCGCGCGACTTGATGTCAAGCTTCTCCATCAGCATCTTGCCCAGATTCTGCTTCTCAAACCTGTCAGGCAGCTCGTAGATGCTGCTTATGTCAGGGTTGTCAATTATCCTCTCCTCAGGCACATTGCAGTAGAGGCTGATTTTCCCGCGCGATTCTGCAGTGAGCTTCTCGCTTCCGCGGCAAACAATAAAGTCAGGCTGGATGCCGAGGCTTGCCAGCAAGCGTGTGGCGTGTTGAGTTGGTTTTGTTTTTTGTTCCCCGACTGCATCCATTGTCGGCACATAAGTAACCTGCACAAATGCAACCTTCTCTTCCAAGCCAAGCTGCCTCATTGCTTCCAGGAAATACCCATTCTCCAAATCTCCGACAGTGCCGCCCACTTCCACAACCACGACATCTGCCTTCCAGTCCTCGCCCACCTTCCTTACCCACTTCTTGATTTCATCAGTGAGGTGAGGCACAATCTGCACGTCCCTTCCGAGATAGCCGCCCTTCCTCTCCTTGTCAATCACGTGCCTGAATAGCTTGCCTCCAGTAAGGCTATTCTCATTCTTCAAATCAACATTCAAGTAGCGCTCGTAAGTGCCCAAGTCCATGTCGCACTCAGTGCCGTCATCCAGCACAAAAACCTCGCCGTGCCTGAACGGGTTCATCGTGCCGCAGTCCACATTCAAGTAGCCATCGAACTTTATCGGCACGACTTTCAGCCCGTGCCCCTTCAAAATGCGCGCGATGGAAGAAGCTGCAATTCCCTTTCCGAGCCCGCTCATAAGCGAGCCTACAACCACAATAAAACGCCTGTCGCTTGGCATATTCTATTCCTCTCATTATCCTTATTAAGCTTGCCATTTTAATTCTGAAACATGGGCAGCGACACGATGCGCATGGTCAAGTCAACTGCGCGCGCACTAATCAGCGTGGCGGGCGGCGGGCTGCTCGGCTACGAATACTATCTCTTCTCGGCAAACCCTGACGAGGCGCTGGGCATGGCAGTTGGAATGGGCGCAGTGGCCGCCATCGTGATATTCTTCCTGCTGCACAACCTCGGAAAAAGCGGAGATTAATCAGAGCTAAAGTTCCAGCATCTTTCCGTACAGCCAG
>JBAZVU010000011.1:0-9378 GCA_041660725.1 Candidatus Micrarchaeia archaeon
CGACGAGATAAAGACAATGCTCGAAGGAAGCAAGAAGGCTGAGTAAGTACAGCCAGCGCGACCAGCCCATTAATTTTTCGCATTAGTAAAAGAGCATAAAGAGCGGATTTTTTGGCAACAGCCAACAACGAATTGCAAAAGAAGGTGGAGGAAGTACTCCCTCCAGCGTGCGCGCTCTCAAAAGTCGAATACGAGGGGCCCGACGTGGTAATCTACCTCAAGAACATTTCCGAGTTCTACAAGGACGAGAACCTCATCAGGAAAATAGCAGGCACCCTGCGCAAGCGCGTGCTCATCAGGAGCGACCCCTCCTGCCTCACGCCAGTCGAGGTTGCACTTGAGAAAATCAAGGCAATTGTGCCTGCAGAAGCAGGCGTGACAGACATCAAGTTCTCGCCAGACTTCTGCGAAGTCTCAATAGACTCGCTCAAGCCAGGCCTTGTAATAGGCAAGGGCGGCGCAACTCTCAAGGAGATAATCTTCCAAACTGGCTGGGCGCCCAAAATCTTGCGCACCCCCACAATGCCGTCTTCCACCATTACGGGCATCAGAAACGCGCTTCACAAGGAAACCGACGTTCGCAAGAAATTCCTTCTCGGGCTTGGCAAGAAGATTTCAACAGCCCCGCCTGCAAAGGCAGACTGGGTGAAAGTAACAGCTCTCGGCGGCTTCCGCGAAGTCGGCCGCATGTGCATCTTCGTGCAAACGCCCAATGACAAGATACTCATAGACTGCGGCGTGAACCCGGAAACATTCGAGGGCCAGCGCGCATTCCCCTATCTCTCCTCAATGGGCATCACGCTTGACCAGATAGATGCAGTCGTGCTCTCGCACGCGCACCTGGACCACTGCGGCTTCCTGCCCTACCTGTTTGCCTACGGCTACGATGGCCCAGTCTACTGCACAGCGCCAACGCGCGACCTTGTTGCCCTGCTTCTCTTTGACTATTTGAAAGTAGTTGCGCGCAGCGGCGGCAACCCGCCCTACCAGGAAAAGCACGTGCGCAAGCTCATCAGCCACATGATAGTGCGCGACTATGATGACGTGACTGACATCACTCCAGAAACAAAGCTCACATTCCACAATGCAGGCCACATTCTCGGGAGCGCTGAGGTGCACCTGCACATAGGCGAGGGCCTGCACAACCTTGTTTACTCGGGCGACATCAAGTACGGCTTCACCAGGCTCTTCGAGCCAGCCAACACCAACTTCCCGCGCCTTGAAACAATCTTCCTGGAGAGCACCTACGGCGGGCGCGACGACATCCAGCCCCAGAGGCAGGAAGCAGAGGCAAAGCTGACAGACATCATCATGCGCACAATTACGCGCGGCGGCAAGGTGCTTGTGCCAGTCTTCTCAGTCGGGCGCTCGCAGGAAGTGATGCTCGTTCTGGAAGAGTACGCGCAAACCCACCCGGAATTCAACGTGCCAGTTTACATAGATGGAATGATTCTTGAGGCCAGCGCAATACACACAGCCTACCCGGAGTTCCTGAGGCAGAGCGTGCAGCGCAGAATACTTTCAAACAATTCCCCGTTCGAGTCCAAGATATTTGAAGTTGTCAAAAACGACAGGCAGGCAATAGTTGACGGCCCGCCCTGCGTGATACTGGCGCCCTCAGGCATGTTGAGCGGCGGCCCATCGCTGGAATACTTCAAGATGCTAGCAGACAACGAGAAGAACACCCTTGCATTCGTAGGCTACCAGAGCGCACTCTCGCTAGGCCGCAAGCTGCAGAAGGGAATGAAGGAAATACCCTTGCAGGGCGAGGATGGAAAGCTGGCCACCATCAAGGTGAACATGGAAATAGCAACAACAGAAGGCTTCTCAGGGCACAGCGACAGGCACCAGCTTCTCTCATTCATCAAGAACCTCAAGCCAAAGCCTGAGCGCGTCTTCACTTTGCACGGAGATGAGGGCAAGTGCGACGAGTTCGGCCGCACAATAGGCAAGCTGCTGCACACTGAGGCGCGCGCGCCAATGAACCTCGATGCCATCAGGCTCAAGTGAGCAGGCGCAAAGTTCATTAACCACCTCTTCCAACAGCTAGCCATGGCCCGCCTGGCATTATTTGCGCTCATCCTTTCCTCACTGCTGCTTCTGGCAGGCTGCGCAATACCAGGCACGCAGCAGCCCTCAAAAGCAATCTGCGCCAACGGCACAGAAGTCTCGGACCTCTCCAAATGCTTCTTGCCCATCACACTTCCAACTGCAAACCAGACCAATGCCACTCCAGAGCCGCAGCCCTCTCCAGTTCCAACTCCCTCTCCTGCGCCAGCTCCCCAGCCAGCAGCTGAGTGCGGCAATGGCATCTGCGCATCCAACGAGACATTCGGCACCTGCGAAGCAGACTGCGCACCCACCTACCGCTACCTCTACGAATATGATGAAGGCCTCACATTTGCCTACCTCAGGTGCGACAGGATAGGCGACAGGGTAACCTGCTGGCAGGAGCTCACCTACTCAGAGCGCGCAGAGCCAGTTTACAAGCCCAACTCAATAGAAACAGTCTACAGCGTTTACAACAGCTACATGCTGCGCATCATCAATGGCTCTGCAGGCGAGGAGCACCCCATAAAGATGTGGGTGAACAAGACCTCCTCCGAATGCCTGCGCCTCATGCAGCCAGTGCCATCAGTGAACGTCTTCTACAATGTCTCGCCGGGCGACAAATTCTACACCTGCCCCAAGATAATCTCAGTTGAATACCTTGGCACAGAAGACGTGGAAGTGCCAATAGGCCTCTTCCCGAAGGCGCAGAAGTTCCGCGTAACCTACACGCCTGATGAGACTGCAATCGAGCCCCTCAGGGAAACAATGGTAGTCTGGAAGGCCAAGGCGCCCCTTGCAAGCTACATTGACTACAAATTCCTGGTGCATGGCGACGTGCTCGTGCCCATCAAGGTCGAGCGCCAGTGGAGCTACATCGACAGCCTCGGGCACCAGGTGTTCGTGCGCTCCAACTCCACTCTCACCAAGTACATCGAGCCCCTTCAGCCGGGCGCAGGCACCTCGACAGGCCAGAGCGTCGGATAAGAAACCTACGGTTTCCGATACTTTCCCTCTGCATGCGGTTTCTCATTCATTTCCCTTACGGATGCCAGAAAATGCTCACCTTTAAATAGCCGTGGCGGCATACTATTGCACTAGTTCTGAAGCAGGAATTGATTTTCCATGAACACACCACAACCAGCCATAAGGCCCTTGCCCAGAAGGCTCGGCCTGATAGTCGGCAAAAGCTTCATAGACATGGCCAGGCTTGGCGAGAGGCAGGAGCACATAACCAAGGAGCACGGCACAGTTCCCTTCTTCCGAATTCCAGTCACTGATTCCGCGGAAATCATACTAATAGAGCGCCACGGCGAGCACAATGAGCTGGGCGCGCCGCAAGTTGCCCACCTTGCCAACATGTGGACCCTGGCAGAGCTCTTTGTGGAAGGGGCCATAACAACCGCAGCCTCGCAGGCAGTAGAGCAGCCCAACACCCTGCTGCAGATAGGCGACCTTGGAATAGTCTCGTCCTTCCAGCCATTCAACGTAATTCTTCTTGATGCCGAATACCTGGCCATGCCCACGCGCAAGATGGTATCAAAGCGCAATGAGAAGGGCCATCTTGTCCACAGCGTCTCCAGCATGCCTGCATACAGCCACCTTCTGCAAGGTTACCTGGCAAAGGCAGCAAAGGCTGCCAGCGTCCCGCTAAGGGGAAACTCATTGACAATCGGCTTCAACACCAATGACAGCCACAAGACTGCAACATTTGACCCCCAGCCAACAGTGGCCTATTACAAGAGCCAGGGCGTCTCACTTCTCAACAAGACTGCAGTGTTCGAGGCTGAACTTGCGCAGGAGCTTGGCATCCCTCTGGCCACCCTCGGCCTGGTAGTCCGCCACGCGCCGGGCGAAGGCGAGAACCCTGCTGGAAAAGTACTTGACAGCATGATTCTTACTGGCGTGAAGCGCGCCTACAGGCTGCTGGACACTCTCGTGAAGAACTGGGGTGCTGGCAACTATGCCCTTACCCCTCGAGTAGAGCAGGAGCTCAAGAGCTTGAAAGCTTAGCTCCTTTCTCAGAACAAGAAGTCAAATCCTTTGAAGGCCAGCCACGCAAAGAGCGCGCTCGCAGGCATTGTAAGCAGCCAAGCCCACATGATATTGCGCGCAACGCCCCACCTCACTGCACTAGTTCTCTGCGCAGCTCCCACACCCATTATGCCTCCTGTAATGGCATGCGTGGTGCTTACAGGGAAGCCCATTCTTGCAGTAATGGCCAGGATGAGCGCTCCGCCTGTCTCAGCGCAAAAGCCCTGGTAAGGCCTCAACCTGGTAACCTTGTGGCTCATTGTCTTCACAATTCTCCAGCCCCCGAAGAACGTGCCCAGCGAAATAGCAAGGAAGGAAGCTGCAAACACCCACTCAGGTATGTCAAAAGTCGGAATCACGCCCCTTGCAAGCAGCAAGGCTGTGATGATGCCCGCAGTCTTCTGCGCGTCATTCGCCCCATGCGTCACTGAGAGCGAGAATGCCGACACCACCTGCAGCTTCTTGAACACCCAGTTCGAAGTGTGCCTTGAAACATTCCTCATCACCCTCACAGTAAAGCCAGTGAAGAAGAATGCGAACACTCCTGCAAGCACGGGCGCGAAAACAAGGGGCAGCAGTATCTTGCCTGACAGCGTGTTCCAGATAACTGCTTGAGTGCCCACAGAGGCAATGGCAGCGCCAACCAGCCCGCCAACAAGCACGTGCGACTCAGAAATGGGCAGGCCCCACCACCACGTGATAATCTCCCACAGCATGCCGCCCGCTATGACAGCGAGCACGAGCTGCACTGTCACAACTTCAGGCACAAGCAAATCCTTCCCAATAGTAGTGGCAACAGCAGCGCCGAAAAGCAGGCCCGTAAAATTGCCCAAGGCAGCAAGAGCAACAGCCTGCACAGGCGTCAGCACCCTTGTGCCAATCACAGTTGCAATGGAATTTGCAGCATCAGTGAACCCATTCCAGAATGAGAAGAAAAGCGCTGCCAATATGGTCAGTTCAAGCAGCATTTCGAATCCACCCATCCGGCCTACCTGTGCTTCACTGCAATGTCGCCCAAGATGCAGGAGACATCCTCGCATTTGTCAATTGCAAGAGTGAGCAAATCATACACTTCCTTGGTCTTCATAATCTCAATAGGGTCCTTTTCCTTGAACATCCTTACCAGGCCGGCATTCAGCACGCCCTTTGACTCATCCTCTGCCTTGGTGATATGCCTTATGCACCTGTCCACTTCCCCGAACTTGAAGCCATCCAAGCTCACAACAGCCATCTCTATCTCATTCGAAGCCTCAAGCAGCTTGCCTGACATCAGCTTCATCTCATCAGGCCTCTTCTTCAGCCCATACAAAGTAGCCCGCGTCACAGCATCATAGGTCGCATCCACAACATCATCCATCAGCAAGGCCAAACTGGAAATGTCCTCCTGGTCCATTGGGGTGATGAAAGTCTTGTTCAAATGCCCGAAAATGTCATGCACTATGCCATCGCAGTCATGCTCAATCTGCTTCATCCTCACGGCGCTCTTCTCAAACCCGTCTGTTCCGCAGAAAAAAGAATTAGCCTCCTCAGACGCTTTCACAACAGTGTGCGCCTCTTTTGCCAGCAAGTGGAAGAACTTCTTTTCCTGCGGTATAATCCACTCGCGGAATCCCATATCCTGCCTCCACACCTTGCCCCTAATAGCCCAAAACTAGTTTAAAAGCGTTTATAACTCAGCTCATACTCTCGCCAGCAGCACCACATAATTCCTGCCATAAGCTTTTGCGCACGCAGGGCAGGTAGTATAGAAAACAAACATCTTCTCCAGCTTCTTTCCCCTGCTCTGCACAAACTCGCCCATCTCCTTCATCCACTTGCCGAACTTCTCATAGCCTCCCTCGAAAACCTTGCTCAGGAATATGCCGCTCATCCTCTCCATCTTCGCCCCAGGCACCTCTTTGGAAACTGCAATATAGATGTCAGTGCCAAAAAGCGAGTCATTGTCGCACAGCATCAAAGGCGCATCAGCCAGCGCGCCAGCCCCCACAATCTTCTCCATATTCCTCTTCATCACAGAGCCAAAATTAAGCGGAATGTGGAACACGCTCAGCACCCTGTCCCTCAGGAAAAGCCTGTTCTTGAATGTCACGACCTTCTCATCCCAGGGCGCAGGCTCAAACCTCGGGCAGCACCCAGTTTCAGACTCAGCATATATCCTGTCAATTGCCACTGCCTCACCCCCGTATATATGCATCCCACGCTTCAGCAGCCCTGTCCTGCGCATCCTGCCTCTCCTTGATAACAGCAGCTATCACATCCTGCTCTGTGCCTGCGCCACTGCTCTTGCTTGTGCCTGCAGCTCCTGAGCCAGAGCACTTCTTCACCCACTCATCAGTATACTTAGCAGACATGAAAACAGCATCCAGCACAGGCCTCTTGGCAGCCCACTCAGAAGCAGGGCTTGTATAGCCCCACATGTATATCCACCAAGTCAAGCCCTCGCCCAAATCAGAAGTCTGCACAAAATACTTGCCCCTCATGAGCACTCCATTCCTCTTGTAGGCAGCCTCGAACACCTTTGCATCGCACGAAGCCATTCCTTGGATGCACAGCGCCTGCTCAAACTCCGCCCCAACCTCATCATCAACATATGTAACCTGCACCTCGCTTGCGCCAGTCATGGGGGCAATTATTTGCACAACAGCCTGCTCAGCGCTCAAATAGCCTGAAACAGGCGCGCTCTCAAGGCCAGTAAATCCATAAGCAGCATACATCTTCTTCGCATCCTCTGACTTGAACACAGCAATCTCATTGCTCATGTAAGCAGAGCTCGTGCCAGCAGGGTCCAGCACCTCCCAGCTCACAGTGCACGTGTCAACTTGCGCCTCCTTAGCGCTCCAGCCCTCAGGCAGCTGCAATGTCATGGAGTTGTCAGGCGCCTTCCACTCCTTGAATGTCACGCCAGGCACCTCAGGCGCGCCATAGTCAATCACAGCCACAGACGCAGCTGTTCCCGCGCCCGCACCGCCAGCCGAACCAGCCCCTGCCCCACCAGCAGAGCCAGCACCAGCAGGAGTAGGCACACTCTTTGCACCATCAGCCAGCTGCTGGCCAAGCCAATCCTGCGCCTGCGAAGGCGTAGTAGCAGGAGGCGCAGCACAACCTAACAGGAGCAGAAAAACAAGCAGGACAGATGCAAATGCAGAATGTTTCATCACATCCATCACCCAAGCTTCTTCGTAAACCATTCCTTCGCAACATCATAGCTCTCTGTGCCAGTAATGGGCCTGTCCAAATCCGGCGGCGGGTCCAGCACAAAGAAGCCCGTAACCTTTCCCTTCCCAGCCTGGAAAACAGCAGCATGCGCAGCAGCCTTGTCTGCCTCATTCCAGCTTAATGCGCCGCCCCACACTCCAAACTCAGTAAACATCACTTCAGCCACTCCATCCCTCTGCGCCCACCCTTGCGCGCTGCTCAAGGTGCTGCTTACAAGAGCAGGATAGCCTGAAAGGCTGCCCTCAGGCCCATAGCCTCCTGGCGTCATGTCCAGCCCAATAATATCATAGCCCTTGAAGTCAATAGCAGAGGTGCCTGCGCTTGAAGGCTTGCCCATTTTCCAGAGTATCTTGCCCGAATAGCTCTTCCTCACCAGCGGAAGCACCTGCTGGCTCCAAGCAGAAGAAGCAGCAACTCCAAACTTCATGTCAGGCTCATTCATTGGCGAGAAAATGGCAACATGGTACTTCTCAGCCATAACAGCAAACTTCTCCACAATTGCATTATACTCATCAAAATAGCCTGCCTTGTCTGCCACTCCAGTTGGGAATGCACCAGGTCCGCCTGCCTGCATGCCCTCATTAAAGTTCTGCACATACTGCGTTTCAATGGAAATCATGAGGCTAATATTCTCAGCATAATACTGCTTTGCCAGCTCAGCCAATCTCTGCTCAGCAACATCAATAGGCACATCCAGCTGCGCCTTTCCTTCTGCATTAATCTTCACATTCGGCGCAATGCCCGCAGTATTCGCGCCTGCTTCCTTGAGTGATGCAGGCTTATTCATAGGCTGGCAGTCGCTTTGCAGGAACATGCAGGGCATCCAGAAGCCCTTGTAAAGAGCAGGCGGAGCAGGGGCTTTCAGCTCCTCTCGCACTGGGGGCGCAACAGTGGCATTAGCCACTTGGGCTGGCGTTTCTGTTGTTGGGGGCTTTTCCGGCTCAGCAATGACTTCCGGCGGAACTGTTGCAGGCGGCGTTGAAGGCTCCTGCACTGCAGGCGGGCTTGTCGCCGGAGGCGTCGAAGTCTGAGAAGCAGGAGGCGTCTGAGCAGGCGTCTGCGAGGCACAACCTAAGAGAAGCAGGAAAATAACCAGTAACGCGCCGTATGCGCCCTTCATCGAGTGTCTATCGAAGGCGGGCATTTTATAACTTTGCCTTTAATCTTTTTTACAATCTTCTACTCTGCAACAACTTCTATTTCCAGCTCCACTACTTCTTGTCCCATAGTTTCAGCCGAAGTGATTAGTGCAGGTACACTGAATTTTCCAATCTTCTTAGCAATGATTTCTGGTTTTGGCTCAATCGGTATGTTGGTTTCTGCCATGATATGCGGCAAATACAGTTGGACGCCAACATGCTCTGAATATTCATTATCCGTCTCTTTTTGGGGGATCGGACGATATGACAGAGACGGTATGAGCTCCAAAGCCGGCGGCAATAAAATGATACATGTAACTACATTTGCTAGTGAGGGCCCGTTATTAGAGATTACAATATCGAGCGGTGTTGGTTTATTTACAACTATTTGTTTCGATTTTTTTCTGCCCTTGTGAAAACAGATAGAGAGCAGCGGGCGCCGAAGTCTCTTTTCTTTAATATCAACGACTACTTCATCTAAATTAGAAACAACTTTTTTCAACTCTCCCGTAACTCTTCCAAGTTTTTCTTCATTTTTTGCACTAGTTATCAACAAAGCAACTATCGAAGCAGCGACTAAAATAACGCTGAGCACTGTCAATAGAATGCTCTGCCAAAAACTACTCTCCTGCGCCTTCTGCCAGTCATATTGCCATCTTGATATGATTCCAAAATATTTTGGAAAGGTTGTGTCCTCCTTTATAATGTACAGGCTGTTATCCCCGTAGAATGAATCCAAATCTATAAAATTTACTTTTTTTGAACTGATGAAATAAACAGAAAACGTCCCCTCGTTAGTTAGTAAGGAAGCGCCAGACTGTGCAATTGCAACGCCTTTTCCTGAAGATATGTTTATCTGAAAGCTATCTGCGGTCGTTCCAGTGAGAACAGCATCAGAACTATTCACTACGTAGTACGCGGTTGCTTCATATGGCTTCTT
>JBAZVU010000011.1:9388-14362 GCA_041660725.1 Candidatus Micrarchaeia archaeon
TCCCCCATTTATCAAAAATATAACAGGTTTTACTCTATCGCCCACAATTGGTTTATTATCCTCGCTCATCCCTCTTACATCCACATCTATGAGGAGACATGGTTCAGGGCAGTCATTCCCTACTTGCTCCATTATTTTAGACAATTCACCTTGGTTTATATCAACAGTGCAAACCGTTTCCTCACTTCTCATTTCCTCACATGGAAAATTGAACTCCGACACATGCTCTTTGCTATAAATCGGATATTCCACATTGGCTGTGGATATGTTTGAAACTCCAAGAATAAGGAGTATAAGCAAACAGACATTTAGTCTCATTCTTTATCCTCTCCATTCCGTTACCTGGTCCTGCACGAACTTGCCTGCGATGTCTGCTATTGAGCGGGTGCGGTAGGCGCTGTTGCTGTCAAAGGCGAATTTCTCAGCTGTTGAGTAGTCGCCTGTCCTTGAGTACCTGTACTTGAAGGTGTTGTCTGAGTTGTCAACGCCGCCGCTTGCTCCCAGGTCTATCACGACATTCCAGCCTAGAAGAGACTCATTATTCTGCATCTCATAGGCCTTCCAGGTGCCTGCCTTGATGTTGTAGGCTTCCAGGAAAACTTTTGAGGTGACTGGAGTGTTCTGGGGTATTGTTACAATGAAGCGCGCTGTTGTGAGCGCAGGGTCCTCAGGCAGTGCCACTCCAAGGCGCTCTGGCTCTGTTGGCGCTGGCGATGTTGTTGGGTTTGTGGATGGCTGTGCTCCGCCGTTAGGAGACGGCGTTCCTGTTGAAGGTGCTGTATTATTGGCCTGGGGCGAGCCTGTTGGCACGCTCGGCATTCCTTCGCTTGACGGTATGTTAGGTTCTGCAGCTGGCTGCTGGCCAACTGTTTCAGTGCCGCCTATGACGGGCGTGCCTGCCTGCGGGCCAGTTACTGCTGGCGCCTGCGGCGCGGGCGCTGACTGCTGCGAGCAGCCTGCGAGCATTGTAACCATTACGAGCAGCAGAAGAGCTGTCAGTATTGCGCCTGTTTCAAATTTGTCCGACATCAAAATCACCCTAATACCGATTATTTCGCCCCACTCTGAAAGATTTTTCCTGCAGCTTGAAGTGCCCATACGATCTCAGTTAATTCATCATTTCGCTCTATTCTAAAGTCATTAAACTTCAACTCTTTATTTAAGAGATCGCGTTTAACTGCCGTAGAATAGCTCATCGTTATTACTCCTGAATTTTTTTCGGAGATTTTTATCAATCCATTTTCTTGGTTTAATTTTAATATTTCTGCATAAAATTCGTCAACAAGTGCTGTCCCTTTCTTAGACTTGCATATTATCTCAACTAGGCCATTTTGTTTATCATTTCTAACAAAACCGAGTATGTTGTCTTTGAATGGTTTTTTTACTGCGATTCTTTGAATTTCTTCACGTAAGTTAACTCCTTGGACATCCGCAGGCGTTTCTCCTTTCAAAATGATCCGATATCTGGTTATTCCCATCGCATCACCAATTATATGATTTTCACTCCAAAGATGCCAAGCACCCAGAGTACGAGCAGAAGAATGAAGCCTATGCGAACGAAGATGCGCGCTGCTGGTATGAATGCAGCTGCGCCCAGAACCAGGCCTATTAGAAGGAAGCTGCCCCAGGCAGCTGCAAGGCTTGAGCCGCCTATTAAGTAGTCGCCGCCTGAGCAGCTGAGAATTTGCTCAGCTATTGGTATTCCATTCAGGCAGGGCGCGTACTGCATGAATGTGCTCATGTAAGCAGGCGCAAGGCCAAGAGCTACGAAAAGTACGCCGAGCAGGAAAAGGCCGATGTCAATGCGCGGCTCCTCGTTCTTTTTGCCCATTTTTTCACTTCTTCCTGCTTATTTTTGTAAGTGTCTGCTTCACAAATACTGCAGTTTCATCTGCTATGTCCTCATCAACTACAACGCCTGCTCCTATCCAGCAGTTTGCGCCAATCTTCTTGCCTGGCATGATGCAGGAGAGCACGCCTGTCTTGGTGTCATCGCCTATTACTACTCCCAGTTTGGTCCTGCCAGTATCAATTTCCTGGCCCTTCACCATGCTCCTGATGGTGCCTGCGTCAAATCGGTAATTTGCAACTTGCGTGCCTGCGCCGAAGTTCACCCTGTCGCCTACAATGCTGTCGCCTATGTAAGACAAATGCTTGGCATTCACTCCATTCATGATGATGCTGTTCTTTACAGTTGAGGAGTCGCTGATGTCGCACCCTTCGCCTATTGATGTGCCCTCCCTGATGTACGCATGAGGCCCGACTGTTGTGTTTGCGCCTATGAAAATGGGGCCCTGCAAATAGCTGTCAAATACCTGCGCGCCTTTCTCTATGATTACTTTGCCTTTGACAGTGCAGTTCTCCAGCTTGCCTTCCCTTTTCTCAGGCATTTTCTCCAAAAGGTGCATGTTTGCGTCAAGAAGCTGCCATGGAACGCCCATGTCCAGCCAGTAGCCTTTGAGCTCGTGCGCATAGGCCTTGCCGCCTTTTATCAAATCAGTTATCTCGTACTCCCCGCGGGGCGAGGGCTTGATGGATGCAATTGCGCCAAGTGCGTCAGCGTCAAATGCGTAGATGCTAGTGTTGGCCAAATTGCTGCGGGACTCCTTTGGCTTTTCAGCAAAGCCAGTGATGATGCCGTTGGAAACTTCAGCTATTCCGTACTGTTCTTTCACTTCAACTGCTTTCAGCCCAACTGTCATCAGGCCGTCGTGCTTGTCATGCGCCTTTATCAAATCGCGTATGTCCGAGGAGTCGCAAATTACGTCGCCAGCTATTCCAAGGAAGTCGCCCTTAACGAGGTCTGCTGCAGATGCAAAGGCAGCTGCTGTGCCGTATTTGTCGCCCTGCGTGACGTACTCAAGCCGCGTGCCAACGCGCGAGCCATCCCCAAAATACTGCTTCACCTGCTCCTGCTTGTACTTTACCACTATTACTGCCTCGCGTATGCCTGCATCGCGTATGCTCGCCAGCACATGCTCCAGTATGGGCTTGCCTGCAACTGGAATCATGCACTTAGGCTTGGTGTAGGTAAGGGGCCTGAGCCTCTCGCCTTCGCCTGCTGCTAGCACAACTGCCTTCATAATCGCTCCCAGATAGGGCTATTCCTTGAATATTTAAGAGCTTTCCAGCCCTAATTCCAGCATGCTCGGAAAGGTATTCCTGCTGATGGTCTTTGCGCTGGCAGCAATAGCAGTGGTTTCATTCTACATCCTGCCTGAAGCAGGCTGCCTCATCAGCAAGTGCATGGATGAGAAGAACAGCATTGCATTTGTGCAGACACTTGATGCCTACAGGCTGATGGTGGACAAGTACGGCGAGCCTGCCTGCGCCTATTCAGGGGACACGCATGACGGCGATGTCACGTGCTTCTATGAGGGCAGGAGCTTCACTTACGTGCTTTCCTCGCAGGGCAACATTGAGCTGATGAATGGCAGGATGATGTGCGGGGACAGGGTAATTGACCTGGAGTGCGGCTATGGGGGCGCAATGATGTTCATCAACAACTGCTTCCTCAAGACAATCAAGGAGAACCCGTGCTAATTAAATTCTGTCTGCGTCTGCATTCCGGAATGCGTCAACTCCAGTTCTGCACCTGCTTGTCCCAGTACCAAATTAGCGCTATTAGCAGGGCAGTTGCCCCAAGAGTGTAGTCCAATCTGCCAAGAGTAAAGAAGAAGTAGCCTATGCCTAGGAGAACTGGCAGGCTTATCAGGGCAAGGAAAAGCCACCAGAGGTTGGAGCGGCGTGCATAGCCTTGAAGCGGCTTTGTGAGGTGCTTTGCGTTCTTCACCAGCCTCCTGTCGCTTGCCGAGAGCAGGGAAACGCAGTCTGAGCAGATGTATCTGTCCCTGTAGGAATGGATGCACTTGTTGCACACTTTCTGGCTGCAGGAATCGCACATAAAGCCGTCAGGAGTCTGGACAGGGCCCTTGCAAATGGGGCAGGTGCCGAAGCCCAAGGGGTCGTCATCCCCTGCTGCATTGCCCTCCCATTCTTCTGACATTGGAATTCTGATGGAAAAGGAAAGCTTTTAATGATTAGAGACTTTGCTGCGCTGGCAAGAAAAGTGGAGCTAAGTGCTGGCCTGGCTGAGCATTGATGCGTAAAACTCCGAGAAATGGGCAGGCGTCATCAGGTAAACGTGCACATTTATGCTGCGCACCTCGCTGCCCATGCGGAAGTTGAAGTTGTAATAGTTGTGGCGCAGGTACGAGCCATTGTATTCGCCCTCAGCAGCATGGCGGAGCATGATTATCAGGTCAGTGCCGCGCAGCTGCGCCTTTGTTTCCTCATTCAGGTTGTAGAGCTCCTTCCCTTCAATTATGCGCACGTATTCCGCGAACTTTGAGCTGTCGGTATTGGTGAACACGCGGCCGTAACTGCCGCCATAGCTGTGCAGCGCCTCTGTTATGAAGTAATAGCCGCTGCCTGCTGCTGTCACGTAGTCAAGTGTGAAGCCTTCGCTTGCAGGCGAGTCAACTGTCAGCATCCTGTTTGAGTATGGATGCACTGGCAGGCCGGGCAGCAGCAAGTGGTGGACCATGTAATAGGAGGAGAGGATGAGGAGCAGTGAAAGGGCAATTGCAAGGTAGCGCCCATGCCCGCTCCTTGAGCTCAGATAGCAGAAAATGTAGTCAAGGGAGACTGCGAGGAAGATGGCGAGCATTGGGAAGAGGCGCGTTGTGTAGCGCTGCTCTCCATGCGACAGGAAGGTGATGAGCGAGCTTTCAAGAAGCAGGAAGGCAAAGAGGGCTGCTGCAGGGTAGACTGAAGTTGCGCGCTTGTGCAGGATGAGATAGAGGCCTGCAATGGAGAGTGCGAATGGGAGGAGTGTGAAGGAGAGCGCAGTTTCCACTATTATGTAGAGTGGGTTGCCCTGGTTTACGCCTATTGCATTGGTCGCAGCCTGCACTTTTGAGAGCTGCTCTAGGAAGATGCCCGGATAGCTGGCAAAATTGAGCGCCTTCTCAA
>JBAZVU010000012.1:0-14348 GCA_041660725.1 Candidatus Micrarchaeia archaeon
GAAGGAGCTTGGCTATTCCTTGATGGCATCTGACCTTGTTGAAAAAATACCGCAGGCACTGAAGGCTACGCGCTAGATGACTGCATCATCAGATGCAGTGGCTGCTGTTTTTCGGCCCCTAGCACGCGCCAGCTAGCTGCTGTTTTTCGGAATCTTCGCCCCTATCTGGCTTGGCAGCGCGCCATTCTGCGAGAGCTCTGCAATGCACGTTGCCTTCATGGACGAGTTCGTGATGCGGTCGCAGTAGGCAAAGTAAAGGTAGTTCTCGCCGTACCTCAGGTAGCACGCATCCCTGTCGGCCTCCGAGGGCAGGAACTGGCAGTAGTCTGCCGAGATGCCGTGCGTGATGCCTGCAGTTGAGAGTATGCAGCTGTTCCTGCCGTCTGCAGTCGACATGCCGAAGCAGCAGTGCGGGTCGCCGCCAATTGTGAGCGCATAGCTGCGCAGGCACGCGTCAGCGATTTCCGGCACTGCATTGTCCGCAGTGCACGCCTCGCGCGCAAGGCATTCTGAGAATATCTGGTCCTGCGTCTTGTTTGCTGTTTTCGCAGTTGCATTCGGGTCCACGAGCAGCCATGGCGGCTCAGGGGAGACGCTCTGCTCAATGCTTATGGAGCAGGCTGAGCCATAGTGCTCGTTGGTTGAGATGAGTGTGCGGTTCCTGTACATCGCCGTCGAGCCGGCCCCGTAGCCGACCACAAAGCGGTAGGCAGAGGGCATGAGGCGCTCGCACTCGGCAATGGAGCTGTTGATGCCCGATGCAGAATAGCACCAGTTGCTCCTGTCGTAGGCGTAGCTGTCAATTGTCTTGTTGAGCTGCGAGATGCTGAAGGCAAGGTTGATGCCGCACTGCATTATTGCATTTGAGGAGTTCTGGCTTGGAGAATCGCGCAGGTCCATCACTATGACTATGCGCTGGGAGCCGAGGACAGTTGCCTCGAACTGCTCCGAGGATATTTGCTGCTCCTCGGGCTCCGGAGTGACTGGCGCCTTGCCAGCCCCCGGCACCAGGAGCATGAATGCTATGAAAATCGCGACTATCAGCACGAGCGCTGCTATTTGCAGCCTGTTCGCCCGCTCCGGCTTTGTTTCATTCGGCATGGAAGCTCACCTTCTGTTGAACTATCACGGGTTAAATTATTAAATGACCCGTGCCACGTCGCAGGCAGTCAGGTAGCCCACGTCGCCCGCAATCACTGCGCGGGTGTCGTAGAATGAGTAGAACTTCACGCTGTTCTCATTGGAAGACTCCAGCCTGAACTGCGGCAGGTCCGCCATCTCGGTATTGCACTCCTCAGCTGTCTTTGTAACAGAGCCGGCGCGGCACGAGTCGCCGCTGAGCACATAGGTCTTCACGGTGGTGTTGGACTCGCCGAGCTTCGCGGCAATCCTGTCCTTGCAGACCTGCATTGCAAGTATCTGCGACTGCCCCTGCCCGCTGACTTCATAGGCAATGGCTGCTGTCGAGGCTCCGGAGAGAACGCCCTTGAACTGGCCCAGCGAGGTCGGGGCCTCGGACTGGCGCTGCACCAGGGTGTAGGCGCCGTAGGAGGCAATGCCAAGCATTGCAAAGAACACTATGAATATGGCCACCCAGGTCATTGCAACGTTCCTGCGCCAGACTATGCGCTTGTTGACAAATGCAAACACGCCGAATATCGCAAGGCTTATGAGCATCAGAAGCACGTCTGCAGCGCTTATTATGAGGAGCGGCAGAGACTTCCCGTTCTCGCGCATCTGCTCAGGTGTCATGGGCGAGACGCCGTTCCACATTGCAAGGGAGCCCTTCATTGCGCCCTGCGTTGCGCCGCCCACTATCATGCCCACCTGCGAGGAGTGCAGGCTCTCAAGCCCGTCGTTCAGGGCCTGCGCCCTGTCCGCGAGGGAAGTGTAATTGAGCTCAAGCACGCTGAACTCGTTGAGAGACTGCGCGCCGAAGAAGTGCGCATCCAGCGCGTATTTCTCCTCTGTTATCTGCGCCAGCTCTGCCTCAGCCTCAAGCTCATTGGGCTGCAGGTTGTAGGAGGCCTTGAGCATCTCATCCTCGAGGCGCTGCTTCTGCACTGCGGTCTTCTCATAAGTTGGAAGGAGCCTGTCGAGGCGCGCATTGAGCGCAACGCTCCTGTTGTTGAACTGCGCCACGAGCTGCTCTGCAAGCGCGAAGTTGTTTGATGCTATTGAGGCGTTTATCTGCTCTGCGAGAATTTCCACTGTGGTCACGTCGCTCAGCACGGCATTCTTCACTGCAGTCACATTGGTTACTGAGCGCACCTTCGCGAGCTTCTTTGCCACGTCGGCGTAAATGGTGCGGTATGCGCGGGCGTTCTCGGCATTGCTCACATAGTCCTGCCTGGCCTTTGTCTTCGAGAGTATGTCAGCTGCCTCGTTCGTCACATTGCCAAGGGGCGCTGCGCGTGCGCGAAGGAGCTGGGCCTTTGCAATCGCATCATCAAGAATCGTAAGGTTCACGTCCACATTGGGGCAGAGGTCAAGGCAGCCGGGCTGAGGGTAAACTGAGAGTATGTTGCCGCCGTATGTGTCTATCACAAGCTGGTTGAGAGTCTGCACGTATTCAGGGTCAAGGTGCGACGAGTCGCAAGTGCCCATAGGGGGAGAAATCTGGAGTATTGTGCTCTTTATGAACCTGCCTGACCGCTGTATTGCCTTCAGGTCATTGACAGCACTGTCGAGCAGCTCAGGCGCATTGTCCACGTTAATGCCAGTGAGGTGCTTTTCAAGAAGAGAGAGGTTCGCGTCAATGCTGTCGAGCGCGCGGCCGTGCACTATTTTTGCCTCAGTAGCCCAGGGCGCCATGTCAGACAGGCCGCACGAGAGCCACGGTGGGCAGGTGCACGTCCGGGCGTCGTAGCAGTAATTGGAAGGAGATGAAGAGCCGAGCGCAGTTGCCTTGTATATTGTTATGCCGGTCTGCGCCATGCACAGGTCCTCTGAGGGCGCTCCGAAGCGCGAGGGCAGGTTGCGCGTTGCATTGAACATCTTGGCCAGCGTGAGCACCTCGTCGCGCTCAGAGGGCGAAGGAACCGCTGTAGTGAGGTAATCGCCCCTCAATGCGTCCCTGATTGTGCCCTCGTCCGTAACTATCTGGCCCTCGAAAAGTATGAATGTCCTGGCCCCGCTTATTGTCACGAGGTCGTAGCCGCTTGCAAGCCTGCTCACTGACACTGAAGTGTCATTCTCGCCGGCGAAAAGGTAGGGGTCTGCCTTGAATTCTGCTGCAAAGGAGAGCGCCATAAGTAGGGCTAGCGCAAATAGAACTGCCAATGGTCGCCCTTTCATGTTGTCAAAATATGCCGCAGGGAGTATAAAAAGGTTGCGTTTTTGCACGAACGCGCGCGTTCAGCGCTTCAGCTAGGTTTCGAAAAATAAAAAGGAAAAATAGAAAAGAGACGGGAGCTTTCACCCCCGTCAATTGGGGTCCTACTTAGGCCTTCTTCAGGCCGGCAATGAAGTCATTGCCTGCCCTCACCGTGTCAGCTGCCTGTCCACCAGCAACGACGATCTTGTTGTCGCCCACGACCTTGACGGTCGGAGCCGAGGAGGCGGTTATTGATGTGTCGCTTCCAGCCAAGATGTTCTTCGTCACTGTGTTTACGTCAGGTCCACCGACTGAGATCACGGTGCCGGTGCTTGCGTCCTTGTCAAGCACCACCAGAGGCTGTGAGTTGGTCGCGAGTGTGTACGGGACCGAGGCAGTGACGGATGCTCCGCCAGTGCTCAGGACCGCGCTCACGCCGCTCTGGTCAACGGTGCAGGTTGAACTGCCCGCCGACGCAGTGCATGCGCCAACGTCCTCTGTTATGCTTGCCACCTTGATCACAACGCCACCGGACAAGGTTGCCGATTCGCCCTCGCCGAGTGTTACCTCAACGGGTGCGTTCGGGGTCGAGCCGACGGTCTTCAGGTAGTACTGGGCCTCAGCGACCTTCTTCGCTGCCTTCAGTACCAATGAGCCGCCAGAGCCGGAGTCGACTGACGAGAAGACACTGCCCCTTGCGGAGACATATCCCTCTTCGACTTCCTTCATCGAGCCCTGCCTGGTTCCGTACGTAACCTCGGTGTAGTTGACCTTTGTGTCAGACGTGAATGTCCACGTGTTTGCCGAACTGGTGTTGATCTTCATGGTCAAGTTCCAGAAGTCATAGCCGTTCGTCGCCGGGGTGTTGCCCGGGTCTTCACGCACGTTGATGTTCACGGTCTGGTTGTCTGTGGCTGCGCCCGGCGCAATGGTAATGAAGTTGATCGGCTGGTTGCCGTCTCCTGCATTATACTGCACTGACGCGGTGGTAACGCTCGTAGGCTGCAATCTGTGCACGCAGTCTCCGCCGTTGTAGTAGATAGACATGTTCGAGTTGTTGAACGCAGGCGAACTCGTCGCGTTCATGAGGTCAACCCAAAACTGGTTGGTCGTTATTCCCGAGATGGTGAACGCATTCGCCATTCCCGAAGTCACCAAGATGAGCTGCTGGCCGCTGCTTACACCAGATGTGCAAGTTCCAGAAGTTCCCTCGGCGAAGTTCGTGAAGACGGTCGTCACTGGCGAGAAGGTCAACAGGTCGTAGTCCGCATCCGTCAGCGTCAGGCCGTCGTACTGCAACTGCAGTATAGCGTCTGTCTTCGGGATGTTGAGGGTTGCGCCCTTGTCCATCTTCAGTGTCGAGTAGACGTCCACGTCCGCTGCGTTCTGGAGTTCAAGTCCCCAGAGTGCGTCAACGTTCGGGTTCGGGTTGCTCGAGTCGTAGTCCTTGTTCTTCCACAAGACCTTGGCCTTCCAGTAGGTGTTGTCGTCGTTGAGCTTCTCATCATCCTTGAGCTCAATCTCCTGCGCGTATATGGCCATCTCAGCCCACTTCGCGGTCAGGGTGTAACCGGGCGTTGCCTTGTAGACCTTTATCTTGATCTTGGTGCCGTCAGGGGCAGTCCAAGTCATGAGGTCCGAGCCGGTAACCGCAGCAATGCGGTCTTCCTTGACCTTCTGGCCGTTGGCGTCATATATTTCGATCGCAGCAGCGCCGTAAGGCACGTTGGTCGACGGGACAGTGATGTCTACCAGCTTCACAACATAGTTGCCAGCAGTCAGGTTCTCGCCGATGTGTACGATGCCGTACGAGCTCTCCTTGGCAAGCTTCACTGAGCCGCCTGCAGAGAAGTTGTACGCTGTGTTCACGGTAATGTCGTTCGCGCCACCAGCTGTTACGTTGGTGTTGTCAGGAAGGTTCATCTCGCTGATGATCCAGTCCTGGCCGAGCCACTTAATGGCTACACGGTGCCTGTCGGACCTGTCATCATTCGAGTTGCACAATCCCCACCAGCCTGATGCGTTGGAGGCCTTTGTCGTACAGAACGGTATTCCGTAGGTGTCGCCACCCTTGGAGAACTGCGCTCTGTATGCAATGAAGGGCTTCTTCGCCACAACCTTCTTGAGGGTCGTGTCGGAGATGGTCTCTGTGTAGACCCAAACCTGCTGGTCCTCGGTGTACGAGAAGCCGGCATAGTTGTCCTTTGTGTTGAAGGTCGCGAAGGACGAGAAGTCGCTTCCGCCGATCTTCTTCACAGCCTGCCTTGCATAAACTGACGGTATGCCGTCACCAGTCTGGTACGTTATCTTGTTGTTTGTCGTCTCGAAGCCCGACCAAGTCTGGCCCTTCAGGGGGACATCAAAGCCGGATATTTCCGAGAACGTGGTGTTGTACAAGTCGTCGAGACCAGATCCGTTCCTGTTCTCGGTCTTCTTGTCCGTGTAGTCGTTAATGAGTGTTTTCCACCCATATGCGCCTGCCACGACACCAGGCAGAGTTACCTGCAGCTTCACTTTCTCATTGCTGATTGCGCAGGTTCCGCCGCTCGTTGAGCCGCCGCCGAGACTGCACGTTGCAGTTCCAGTGGTGCTTGCCGAGATTGTCTGCGTCTTGTACGCCATGTTTCCAATCATGGCTGCGATATTTGCCGCAACCACGCCGTCGCTTGCAGCTGCATTGGAGCCCACTACAACCTGTGCTACCGGCTGCCCATTCTGGTTGACCAACTGCACGTTACCATATGTAACGTCGGCCACTGCCAGAGAGGCGCCGAGTAGGGCTACTCCTGCTGCTACTGCAGCCACTCGGTTCACATTCAACCTCTTCACATTCTCACCTCGATTTTTGTCGCCTGTTAAACGGGGCTTCTGTACAAATTTTACCGGCGACAATATTTTTCGCCCCGTACATTTACCCGGCAGTCCGTCGTTTAACGACAAGACTACTCGGAATCACCACGGTTATTAGGCTTATCCTTTATAAACGTTTCCAGTTTGTATAAACTGCAGTTTAATATGCTATTTTTACATACGTCTCTTGGCGATATGGGTATCGCTGCTACGACGTGAAAAGGCATAGGTTTATATAGCGCCATTTTGACCACCGGCGTGGCTTGTTTTTGGCCTAAAATGAGGCTTTTTGCCCTGCCTCGAAATGTGCGGGTTTTTTATAGCCCTGAACCTATATAATAGAGCTACTTATCGGCCAGGCCGAAGGGAGGGGTATTGATGGCAGGTGTCAACGCTACTGGAAATATTACAACTGCTGCCAGAGGGCGCATTACAGGAATAGGCCCTACTGCAGCAAAAGACATTGCAATTGTTATGAAGGGCAGGGAACTGGCTGAAGGCCCTTCTCTCGCAGCCCAGAGGGCAGAGATGAAGGTCAGGAAAGTGGTTTCCAGACAGCCCGTGGGTACGCTGATACTGATTGAGGGCAGGAAGACGATAGTGGGCAGCAAGGCGATCAGCGCCAGAATCAACGCAGAGAATGCGGCAAAGGACAGCATCAGGAAACACCTGCCGAAGCTGCAGGAGGCAGCTGCCAAGAAGGTGAAGGAAACGCTTAGACGCACCCCTTATGATAAACGGACTAGAGAGAGTGACTGGAATGGACGTTTTACTGGACTATCGCTCTCGTACCAGAAGGGAATAATCGACGTGGTAGTGGGCAGGGAGGATTGCGCAACGAATGCTGGATTCGTGGCCGTTGATGGTGCCCGAATGACTCCGAAGAGGTTCAACGCCTACGTCGCTGAGATTGTGACGGCAGCCTTGAATCACGTGAGTTGGACTGCGTAAAGGCTTCTTTTTCCTCTTTCTTTTTGTTTTCTTTATTTCCTCTTCCTCAGCAGGGGCCTGTCTGTTTTCAGCCCCAGGCCTGAAAGCGAGTTCCAGAGCTTCAAGCGCCAGATGCCCTCCTCCTTTACTAATATAGACAGGCCTGCGTTTCCGAGCTGCAGGGCGCGCCAGCGCATGATGGGCATGTCCAGGAAGCGGCTGGCAAATGTCACGAGAGGGCCGTGGTGCGAGAGAACCAGCACAGAATGCTCATTGCAGCAGAACACATTCTGCTGGAAGTAATCCCACACGCGCTCCTGCACGTCGATGATGCTCTCGCCGCCAGGCGCCTTGGCATGCGGGTCCATGTGGTGCCTTTTCCGCTCAGGATCGTCATCCCACCTTGAGCCCTCGAGCTTTCCATAGTGGCGCTCGCGCAGGGCCTTGGAGAATTCAACAGGCGCCTTGAGGTCAAGGAGGCGCAGAGTGTCTCTTGCGCGCTGGAGGTCTGAGCAGAAAATCTTGCCTATATTCTCGTGGGTGAATCTTTTCCTCAGCGAGCGGGCCTGCTCAAGGCCCATTGGCGTGAGCGGCGAGTCCAGCCAGCCGCCGTACGTCATGTCCTCGTTCGCTTTCGCTTCAGCATGCCGCACGAGGAAGATTTTTTCGACCATGAATACCAATGGCTGATGCGGGAAGAAGAAATATAAAAGAAAAGGAAGCTAGTGCGGGTTCGCGAAGAAGCCCAGCACGCGCTCAAGAACATCCTCGAAGAAGCCAACTGGGAAGGACCTGCCTTCCTTGGCAGGACAGCCGTTGTTGACAGCCGTGATGGGATCGCTCGCGTAGTGCCTGTTCTCGCTCTTGTTCCATATCTCGGTGAGGCTTTCTTCCTTCAGGTTGCCCAGCACGTTCCTGCGGCCTGGGCACTGCCACACTTCGCCGGTGCCCACCATGTACATGCCGAATGCCACCTGGTTGCACCATGCCCCGCCTGCATAGGCCGGCACGCCGTACTTCTTCAGCTCTTCGAGTGTCATCACGCCGCGCTCCACTGCCCACACGAGTATGCGCGTGTAGAGCTGCAGCAGCGGCTCGCGCTTTGGCACTATTTTCGAGAGCTTGCCTAGGGCTCTGCCAGCTATCATTGTAGGCGCTATCACTGGCTGTATGTTGCGCTCGCGCGCCCAGACGTAGAGGTCGAAAACCTCGTCGATGTTCTTGGGCGTGACAGGCGTGCACACGAATGCAAGGCGCGTTGCCTCGCCTGGATTGAAGTCCGCAAAGCCCGCGCCTATCAGCCGCAGAATTGCCTCGTTTCTCTCAGCATGGTAGCCGAACCTGCCGACTGCAGCGTCCTCAAGCTCAGGCACGAACGAGGTTGTGCCTAGAAGTATGCTCACGTCGAGCTTTCTGAGTTCTGCTGCAAGCGCCCCGCCGTCCATGCCGTGTATCTGCCTGCAGAGCGCGTCATTGCCTATCACGTGGCCCTTGGTGAAGATGAGCACTGTCAGGCCCATGTTCTTCAGGCGCTTAATGAAGTTCAGAAGGTCCGGCTCCTCCAGGGGCTCTCCTGGGCCTATGAGCTTTACAGACATGAGGCCGAGTTCCTTTGCCTCGGCTAGGTGGGCAAAAAGCTCTTCGCGGCCCATGCGCTCCTCTTTGGAGAAGCCCGGCCCGCGCCTGAAGCAGCTGCCGCAGCACAGGGAGCAGGTGCCCTTGCCAGGCGTCTCAATGTCCGCTGTACAAATAGACCCCTCAACGAAAGGCCCCCGAACATTCCAGCCATTGACGTCGTTAACGGGCCGCATCCCTTTTGCAATCGTTACGGGCGCCGCAGGATACACTGCCTGCGGCCTTGCCTGAATAGTACATGCTGCCTGCGCCATGCTGGTCACCCCCAGCTGTAATTGGGCATTTTGGCGCTAACTAGGTTTGCAGGGAAAAGTTGGCACTTATCATGATTTTGTCCTGATAATCTGAGAAAGTGCTGAAAAGTGAGGGGTTTTTATAGCATAATGCTGTAAGCCCGGCGATGCTGCAGATAACGAAGGTAAAGCTGGACAAGGCAGACAGGCTGCTGCTGGAGGAGCTGGACCGCAATTGCAGGACGCCGGTGGCACGGCTGGCGAAGGCCGTGAGGAAATCGCGGCAGGCGGTTGAATACAGGATGGCAAGGCTCGTGGAGCAGGGCATCATCACGAGCTTCAATGTGGCAATAAACCCGCACAGGATGGGCTGCAAGCTGTACAAGCTCTATTTGCAGCTGCGCAATGTGCCTGAGGAGAGGAAGAAATTGCTGGAGTACCTGCGCACGTCGGGAATAGTGTACTGGATGGGCGAGTGCGACGGCGCGTGGGACCTCATCTTCGCCGTGTTCGCAAGGAGCGACTATGAGTTCTATCGGCTGAAGAATGAGATGATGTCGCGCTTTGGCAGAGTCATAGTCAAACAGGGGTGGGGCATGCTCATAGACGTGAAGCAGTATCCGAAGATGTATTTCACGGGAAGAATTGGGAAGCCGACGATGTTTGCAGGCGAGGTCGTGCAGGGCGGGATGGAGCCAGTGGACTATGCCATCCTGGCTGCAATGGTGAATGATGCAAGGGTGCCGGTTGTGAAGCTGGCTGCAAAAGTGAAGGCCACGCCGGCAAGAGTGGCTGCAAGGCTGAAGTGGATGGAAGAAAAGGGAATAATCATACAGTACAGGATCGGCGTGAATTTGGAAAAGCTGGGCCTTGAATATTACAAGGCAATTGTGCATTTGGACAGGTACAATGCCGAAGATGAAAGGAAGCTGCTGGCATATGTTTCTGCCATGCCGAATGTGCAGTATTTCATCAGGGATGTGTGGAACCTGGAGCCTGAATTCGTCGTTGGAAGCTACCAGGAGTATTATGAGCTGATGAATGGCTTGAAGGCAGCCTTCCCGCACACTATTAGAAATGTCGAGGCAGTGCTGATGAAGACAGACGAGTGGACGCCGGGCTTCAGGAACATGCTGAGGCCCGCAGCAAAGGAATAGCTTTTTAATTTGTTGGTTATCCAATTGTTTGGGCTGATGGTGAAAGAATGGATCTTGTGGAAAATGCAAAGGGCTTTCTCTCGACGCCTTTCAACCGCTATTTGGTGCTGGCGCTCGTGCTGCTAGGGCTGTTCGTAATAGCAATGGGCCAGAATCCGACGCCGCTGCAGCCTGATGGAGGGCCGGACGGCAACCTGACAATACACTTCTTCTACCTGGAGAGCTGCCCGCACTGCGCTGAGCAGAAGCCTTTCAACCAGGAGCTCATGGCTGAATATCCGTCTGTGAAGTGGGCGTACCATGATGCTGCAAAAGCTGAAGAGTACCAGCTGATGGCTGAGATAGGGGCAAAGCACGGCATAAGCCCGTATTCCCTGGGCGTGCCAATGACGGTTATAGGAGACAAGCTGATAATCGGCTTCCTGAACCGCGAGGTGAGCGGGCCTGAATTGAGGCAGGCTGTTGCTGATTATGCTGCAGGCGCTGAGGTGAATGGCACTGTTGCAGGCGGCGGCACAACCAGCGACGTGCATGAGTTTGACCTGCCCTTCCTCGGCAGGACTGACCTGACTGAGCTTTCGCTTCCGGTGCTGGCTGTTGTTCTGGGCCTCGTGGATGGGTTCAACCCGTGCGCAATGTGGGTGCTTGTGTATCTGATTGCGCTTGTAATGGAGATGAATGACAGGCGCAGGATATGGTTCATAGTGGGCAGCTTTGTGCTGGCCTCAGGCATACTTTACTTCCTGTTCATGACTGCGTGGCTGAATGCATTCCTGCTGCTTGGCTACATAAAGGGCATTACTGTTGCAATCGGCCTTGTGGCGCTGGGCGGCGGCGTGCTCATGATCAAGGAGTTTGTCGAGACAAAGGGCGCAATGAACTGCAAGGTCGAGGGTGCTGAGGACAAGAAGAAGACGATGAGCAAGATACAGGAGCTCGTGACTGCGCCCATGACCATTGTGACTCTCGTGGGCATTGTGGCATTGGCATTTGCCGTGAATTCAGTTGAGTTTGTCTGCTCTGCTGCAATTCCTGCTGTTTTCACGCAGGTGCTTGCTGTGAGCGATGCATCGACGCTGGAGCACTATGGATACATACTGCTCTATGATGTTGCATTCATGCTGGATGATTTGATAATATTCAGCCTTGCTGCATTTGCAGTTTCAGGAGGAGTCGGGCAGAAGTACATGAAGTACTGCAAGATAATTGGCGGGCTCATCATGCTCTTCCTTGGCTGGATGCTGCTGTTTGCTCCGAACTTACTTAGATGAAATTAGCACGTTCGCACGACACACTTGAGGTCAAATGTTGCAAGCAGCTTTCCATCCTTGTCCTTTACCAGCGCATTTGCAGCATTCTCGAAGTAAGGAGTGCGCAATGTGGCGCTGTCGAGGTAAACTTTTGTTGGCGGGTCAACTCGGCAGCGCTCCTCGCCCATAATCCCGGCTTTTGGCATGCCGCGCCAGTCAAAGCAGTCAGACGGCGGGTCGCTCAGAACATAGGAGTAGGAGTGGAACTTCTGAGAGTAAAGCTCGCTGCCGGATGCCTCCTGCACTGAGAGAACATAATCACCCTGCGAAATTATTCTCGGCGCGTAGCCGTAGGAGACGCGGATTGATTTTGCGCTTACTGCGCCCTTGTCCAGCGCCAAGTTGAACAGCAGGATCTTCGAGGGCGGGTAGAGCTGCGCTGCAGTGCGGGCAGCTGTGGTGATTGTAAGGTTGGTCTTGTCCGGCGGGGGCGTGATGCCGCCAGGCGGCAGGCCCGAGCCGCCCTGCATCTGCGATGCTGCAAGCCCTGCCAGCAGCAGGAGAGCAGCCATTATTGCAAACAAATATGCGTTTCTCATTTTTCCAACCTCATTGGTAATTGCTCAGCATTACATTCAGAGCGCGCTCGTTCACGGCGCCATAACCGCGCGTAAGCAAGTAAGGAGTCTGCGGTCCAGGATAATCGGAATTGCAGAACCACAGCCAGGAGGCGTCGTTGGCGTAGAAATAATTGTACATTCCTCCACTGGCGCCGCTCATCATCGAGGCAAAGGAAGGAGTAGTCGATGCTCCCGGTGGCCAAGAGCAGCCTCCGTAAATAATTGTGCGATTAATCAGAAGCTGCGTGTAATTCTGGCACCCTTCATCACCATAGAGGCAGTATTCGAAATCAAGGGTGCAATTGAAAGGATCGTAAGTGAGGTTACTTGACTCCCAGAAGTACTGCTCGGACTCGTTAAGGATTTTCACGTATCCGCGGCCCTGCCCGGTCAAATCCCCTGTGCCGAACTCGCCAGTGGAGTTCGGGCCCCACCAGGACATTGCTGTTGGGATGTCCGGAGCGCAGTTGGGCCAGGCAGCGTTGTTTGAATTGTTTATCCAGTAGTAAGGATATTCATCCTGAAGGTCGCCGAAGGAATGACCGAACTCATGCAGAAAGACGCCCAAAATATTGCCATCAGAGGAGTTGTCCCTAGAGTCGTCAGAGTAGACATTCATCAGCAGCCAATTGTACGATGGATATGCATACCCCCCAAGAGTACCGTGCTGGAATATCGGGTAGAAGACGGCCCGCTGGTCTACGCTGGGGCAAGAGTAATAGACGTTATTCATGAGCGCCCAATTGACATTGGCCGAACCGCAATTGGGATTTTCCGGGTCGCCGCAGTAGGAATCAATTATGTTGAATTTGTGAATATTGAACTTGCTGAGGCTTTGGTTGAAGGGGTCGACCATCTGCATTCCGATTATTGTTGCATTGACGTCGAGGGCAAAAGAGGTGTAGTTTATCGACCTGTTATAGAATTTGTCCCTGGTCACGTTGACAGCCAAAAAGACCACGTCTGCCTTCTCGTTCGGGTCCCCATTTAGCATCACGGGCTCGCAGGTGCCGGAATACCAGAGCTCAAAGCCCTGCATCATCGCATTGTTGGCCTCGCTCTTTTCCAATGTTCCCGCAAGGTTGTCATTCACGCTCACATTCAGGTTGCGCCAGCCGAGGTAGCTGTCGCCCCACAAATAGCGCGCCTGCCCGTAGGTGGGCGTCCAGGGGATTGTGATTGCTGAGATGCCGTTCGCGTCCCATGCAGTGCCGGGCCCTACGGGCACATCTGCCTCGCCGATGTAGCGTGGGTCGCTGCCGTCTGTTGCATTGTACTGCTCAAGCCCAACGCGCACAGTCATGCCGAATGCCTGCGAAACCAGCGGGAATGCAGAGCCGTTGTTGCGCACTGTCACAGTTATGTTTGCAGGGAAGCCCACGTCAGGCAGGTTCTGGCCTATTGGCGAGGATGAGGAAATCGAAACATTCTCAATCACGAGGTCAGGCGCATCCACGTAGAAGCTCTTGGTGAGCTTGTTGTTGCTTTCACTCGCCTCAATCCCGTTCTGGTCAGGGTCGTCATCCACTTCCAGAGTGAGAGTGCGGGTGCCGTAGGTGCTCGGGCTCCAGTTGATGAAGTATGAGTTCCTGCCAAGGCCGTACCAGACGCTGCCGGGCGTTTTCGAAATGTTCACTTCGCGTATTATGGCTGCGCCGTCCTTGAGCCGCACGTAGATGCGCTGCGTGCTGTTCGGGAAAGGAACATTGAAGAGGTTTGAAACATTGACGAGCACCGGCACTGTGTAATAGAGGGATGCATTGCCCAGAACCTTGATGCTGTCAGCTGAAAGGTCCGGCTTCCTCACTGAAACAGTGAAGCTGGCATTGCGCAGGTTGTTGCCCTCGTCATTTTCATAGGCATATTGGCCTGCAGGGTGCGGGAACGTGCCCACGAGGGCATAGAGGCGCGTGCTGCCCTGCTTCTGCGGGGTCCAGGTGAAGTTTACCGTGCTCTCCCCATTGCCGAGCCATGCGCCGGTGTTGCGCTGAATGAGGCGCATGCGCCAGCAGGGCGGCGAGGAGTTGCTTGCCATGCAGTTCGCGAAATCGCGAGTGTCGTTCGCATCCATGTAAGGGTCCTCGTCGAACCAGACATAGAGCTTTTGCAGAGGGTATTTGCTGCTGTCGAAAACGCTCAAGTTCACTGAGCGGTTGTTCCTGATGACAACCTGCACCTGCTCAGGGTAGCCGACCTCCGCGGGCGGGGTGCTGAGGGTGATGCTCTTCACCAGCAGGTCCGGGCGTGCGCCAAGGTAGGTTTTCCAGTTCACATAGACGCCGTATGTGTCGCCCTTGTCTATCACGCCATTCTTGTTGCCGTCCAATTGGGAGCACATGACTGTCTTGCCTTCCACT
>JBAZVU010000013.1:0-14186 GCA_041660725.1 Candidatus Micrarchaeia archaeon
CACAATTATCTTGCGCTCTCAGCAGCAGTGCTCATCATCTTCTTCGCTGCCTACCTCTTCACTATTGAGAAAACAGCCAACATCCTCACCTATCCTGGCATAATGCTCGCGCAGCTCTCGAATGTGCAGGCTGCAACCAATGACATAGGCGCCAATCAGGGCAACCCACTCTACATAATAGTGGAAACAGCCCTCTCCTTCACGTTCCTTCCCTTCCTCCTTTCCCTCGCAGGCCTCTATCTCATCCTGCGCAGGCGCGCAACTTCATTCTACCCTGCAGCAGCCCTCTTTGCCTTCCTGCTTCTTGAAAGCTCGCTCATCACCTTCCTCTCGCACGGAGAGCAGCGCTACACAACGCGCCTCTTCCCAATGCTCGCCATCTTCCTCGCAGTCTATCTTGAAGACCTGCGCAAGACTGTTCTTGCAAAGCAGGAATATGAAAAGCAGATTCTCGCAGCACTGCTCCTGCTTCTCGTAGCCTCATCCTATTTCATGGTGCACCGCGGCCTTCTGCCAAGCCAGGTAATGCTGGGCTACCCGAACAGGATGCTCATAGCAAGCACAACTGCCGGCGAGGGCTTTGAAATGGACAGGGCAATTGCAGCAGAGAGCACCTACCTCTTCATAGCAGAAGCAGCACGCGCCTATCCCTCAGGCTATTCGCGCATCTTCACGAATGCAAATGCAGGCCAATTCGCGGAATACATGCGCATACTGGACAACAAGGAGGTGCATGAAATAGGCGACCTTGACAGGCTGGGGCGCGCCGGGAAAGGGGACGTTTTCTTCCTGCTCATAAATACCAAGCTGGGCAGATATGCTGGGGCATATGAGAAGGAGCTGCTGTTCAATGCGCAGGCGCCATACATAATGGCGGGCGCATCATCCTACTATTCAGTCTACGTCTATGTGATGACTCCTGCGCAGTACTACGGGACCGGCAAC
This sequence comes from Candidatus Micrarchaeia archaeon, assembly GCA_041660725.1. GTDB lineage: Archaea > Micrarchaeota > Micrarchaeia > Burarchaeales > Burarchaeaceae > JBAZVU01. Next base: position 946 of record JBAZVU010000013.1, read on the forward strand.
TGACAAAACAAGCGTGCTTTCACTGGCTCCTTCCACTTTTCCCTTCTACGCTTTCTCAACCTTCACGTGCACTTTCCACTCTTCTATCTCCCACTCCTTCTCAGAACCTGCGGTTCCGAGACCTCCCTTCTTCGCCCCTTCCTTGAACTCAAGCTTCTTTGCATTCACTGCCTTTGCAACCATCTCGCGCTGCTTCTCAACAAGGGCGACAAACTCCTTGGGCGCATGCAAATGCACCACTACTTCATCCTTCTCAACCAAATTCATCTCCTTCCTCATTGACTGCACGCGCCTCACAAGCTCGCGGCCCATTGCCTCTGAGTAGAGCGCAGCATCCAGCTTGGGGTTCATCCACACCTTGCCATTTGTAAAGTCCGCAGAAGCATGGCCTTCAGGCGCAGCTCCTTTTGCAATAGTCTTCACTGCCTTCACATTTGCAAGAGAGCAGATTATCTGGCCAAGGCGCTTTACAGCATCACCCACCTCAACAGAGTCGCTCTCCACGAACACCTCGCCCAAAGGCCAGCGCAGCTTCACCTGCGTTGCCTGCCGCGCATTTGCCAGCGCAGTGACAATCTCCTCAGCCACCTTCATCTGGCCTTCCAGCAGCGGGTCAATTGCCTTCTCATCATAGGCAGGCCAGGGCAGCATCACAATGCTCTCCTCCTTCTCATACTTCCTGAAGAACGACTGGTAGCACGCCTCTGTCACGAACGGCGCAAAGGGCGCAAGCAGCTTGAGGCTTGCAAGCACTGCCCTGTACATCGCATCCTGCGCTCCCTCAGCATCTTCCCCCTCGCTAATTCTCTTTTTCGCGAGCTTCAGGTAGAACCTGCTCAAATCCTCTGCAACGAACTTGCGCACAGCATAAGCAGCCTCATGCGGCTTCATTGCCTCAAATGCCAATGTAGCTTCCTTCTTCACCTCGTTCATGCGCGAGAGCAGCCACGCATCCTCAAGCCTGTAGTTCATCTTCCTGCTCTCTGCCTTTGGCTTTTCATAGAACCTGTCCATGTACACCTGCAAATTCCAGAGCACGCCAACAATGCCCGCAGCCTCCTTTATCTCATTCCAGTTGAAGCGCAAATCATCCCACACTGTTGAAGTGAGGCTCCACAGCCTGAATGCATCAGCCCCATGCTTGTCCAGTATCTCCTCAAGGGGCACGAAGTTTCCAACTGACTTGCTCATCTTCTCGCCCTTCTCATCCATGAAAAAGCCGTGCATCAGTATGCTCTTGTACGGAATCTCATTGTTCATCACAACGCCAGAGCCCAGCAAAGAATAGAACCACCCTCTTATCTGGTCCTTGCCCTCAGTGATGAAGTCAGCAGGATACCAGAACTTCTCCTCCTCATCAGTCAGGCCAGCCCAGATTGCATTGCCAGAATCAAACCAAACATCAAGCACATCAGGCGTTCGCTTCATCTTCCCGCTGCACTTCGGGCACTTCATCTCAACCTCGTCAATGCCCGGCTTGTGCAAGTCATTCAGCTTTTTCGGAAGCTCGCTTGCACTTCCTATAACCTTAATCTCATTGCACCCTTCCTTCCCGCATATCCAGATTGGCAAGGGTATGCCCCAGTACCTCTGCCTCGAGATGCACCAGTCAGGCGCATTGCCGACAAAATCATTGAACCATGTCCTTGCATGCTCTGGCTGCCACTTTATCCTGCCCACTTCAGCCAGCATGCGCTCCTTCACCTTTGAAATGGAAATGAACCACTGGTCAGTTGAAACATAGATGAGCTGGGTCTTGCAGCGCCAGCAGTGCGCTGCCCTGTGCCTAATCCTGCCTGCATGTATGAGCGTGCCAGCATCCTTCAGGTACTCCATGATTTCCGCATTCGCCTTCTTGACATGCTTTCCAGCAAGCTCGCCTGCGCTTGCATCATACACTCCATTTGCCTGCACTGGGCAGAATATTTCCAGGCCATACCTCTTGCCAATGATAAAGTCCTGCGGCCCGTGCCCAGGCGCGCAGTGCACCAGGCCAGTTCCATCTTCAAGAGTGACAAACTCATCGCTCAGCACTACCTTGTGCTGGACAGCAGCCATCTTCGGCACTTTTGCAGCAAGCGGGTGCCCATACTCAAGGCCCTCGAGCTTCTTTCCGCTTACCTCGCCCAGAATAATGGGGCTCACTCCCAGCTCATGCGTAAGGGCCATGAGCGCGTCCAGCCTTTCCTTTGCAACTATCCAAACTTCCTCGCCAACCTTCGCCTTCACGTACTTGAACTCAGGATGGACCATCACGGCCATGTTCGCTACCAATGTCCAGGGCGTTGTAGTCCAGATTATCAGGTATTCCTTTTCTTTTGCATTCTCCTTTCCCTTGACAGCAAACTTCACGTAAACAGACGGGTCATCCATCTCCCCGTATTCCAGCTCATAATTGGCCATTGTAGTTTCGCAGCGCGGGCACAGCGGCAGCACATAAACTCCCCGGTAAAGCAGGCCCTTTTCATGCGCCTTCTTGATAGTAGCCCACGCGCGCTCAATGAACCTGTCCTTGTAAGTGATGTACGGGTCCTCCCAGTCCATCCACACCCCGCACCTCTGGAACTGCGAGCCCATCACTCCTATATATTGGGTGGCAAATGCCTTGCACTTCTTGATGAACTCCTCAACCCCCACCTTCTCCTCAATCTCGCGCTTGTTCTTTATGCCCAGCTCCTGCTCCACTTTCACTTCAATTGGCAGCCCATGGGTATCGTAGCCGGGCTTTGCCCTCACATTGCGCCCCCTTGCGCGCCAATAGCGGCACATTGCATCCTTGAGGCACTTGTTCCATGCAGTGCCCGGGTGAATCTGCCCAGTTGCATAGGGCGGGCCGTCGCAGAAATAGAGCTTTGCGCCCTTTTCATTGCGCTTCTTCAGCTTGCCATAAATGTCATGCTTTTCCCAGAACTCGCGTATCTTCTTCTCGCTTTCCAATGTGTTGTACATAAGACCACTAATCTGAGCTAAATAGCAGCTGCCTTTTCCTGCCCTGCTGCATCCGCAACCTTGCCAACTGCAGCAGCCTCTGCAATTCCGCCCTTCTGCTTTGCGCTCCTGCTCCTCACTGCCAGCGCAATGAGCGGGCCAGCGCACGCAATCACTATCACAGCTGCAATTGTCTGGAGCAGCACTGTTGCAGAGCCAAGAAGAATGCCTGAGAATGCAAATGCGCCTGCAAGCGCAATGCCAACATAGGCAAGCGCCCTTTCCTCATCCTTCACCCCGAATGCGCCCGCGTCTTTTGCAACAAAATAGCACAGCCCGCCTGCGCCCAGCATGAGCAGCAGCGCGAACTCGCTGTAAATGGGCGTGCCAATTCCGCCGAGCTGCACTATTGATGCGCCTGCAGCTGCAAGCGCAAGCACTGCGAATACGAATATTCCATCGCTTCTTTTTGCCATAACATCCACTATCCAACTGCTTCATCTTAGCCTCTTACAATATTAATAAAGATTCACCTGCCTAAATGCGCACATGCGCAATGCAGGTTTCTTGCTTCTTATTTTCTGCCTTCTAGCAGGGCTTTCAGCTGCCACAGGCGTTTATGTCGGCGGCTATGCATCTGATGTCGATTCCCTTTACGGCTCAGGCCCCGAGCCCGCGACTCTTGCGCAGGTGACCCACAGCTACAGGTGCGCAAAGGAAGTTGCAAGCATCTACATTGTGCCGAGCGATGTTGGCACGGAAGTGCGCGTTGCCTATGTGCCTGCATCCGGGCCAGAGCAGCAGATATTCGACGAGCTCTACGACCCCTCGCGCTGGCCGAGCGGGCACAATTACACCTACATCCCGCCCTACGAAGGCGAGTACAAGTTCACAATAGTCTACATAGCGCATTCTGTCAAGACCAAATACCTTACAATAGAGTGCACTGCTGAAAGCGCAGCCCCTTCTCCTGCCCCGTCGCCCACTCCAACCCCTGCGCCAGTTCCAACTCCTTCCCCTGAGCCCGCGCCTGCAACTGTGAATGCAACGCAGCCCGCACCTTCCAATGCCAGCACTTCAAATGTTACTGTGCCTCCAGAGGCGGCAGGCGCATACAATGCGCTGTCAGCAGCCAAGTACACTATAGATACAGTAAAGAAGGCGAACATAGCAGCGCCGCAGGCAGAGGCAAAGCTCGCTGAGGCGCAGGCTGCCTACGATGCAGGCCAGTATGCAAAGGCCCTGCTCTTCGCGCGCGAGGCAGACTCCCTTGCAGAGCAGGCGCGCTCGCCAGTTCCTGTGCCCTCCACCAACAGCCCGCTCAAGATGGTGACTGACAATGCCCTTCCAATAGGCGGCGTCATTCTGGTGGCAATAGTGCTTTTCATAGTGCTCAGGCGCAGGGGCGAGTCAGGCAGCAACATGCCGCCGAGGGAGGAGAAGAAGGAGGCTCCAAAGCCAGAGGCGCCAGCGCCCAAAGCGCAGGAGCAGCCTGCGCCAAAAGAGGAAGCGCCCAAGCCTCCGCCGATAAACCCTCTTCCGCCATCATCTGGGGAAGAGGGCGGGGAATGGCGCAGTTCTCCGTCGTCAAGGCTTGCAGGCCACACGCCGAAGGAGGAATAGGTTTATAAACAATTGAGAAATATAACTCCGCAAGCATATGTTGTGCTTTCGAGGAGCCCACACAGTGGGCTTTCTCACGTCGACGAAATAAGAAATTGGGGTGGTCCGAATGAATAAGTTGTTTGTATTTGTGTTGGCGGCGCTCATCGCGCTCTCCGGCCTTTCTGCCGCAACGGCGACAGTGGCGTTCGGCACCAACCCGACGAAATTGTTCCTGAATTCGTCAGCCAATTCTTCAATACTGATTAACGTGACGTTCTACAACATCACGTCCGGCGTTGCTGGCGACCCTGGCAGCCCGAACGTCACCTCGTGCGCGCTTTACTTTGCCGCAAACGCGAGCAATGCCCCGATGGTGCTCAACCAGACCAACTCATCCGGCTGGTCCACCAACGGCGCAACTGTGAATGCGACCACCTTCTCCTTTGTGCTCGCAAACTCGACTGTCGGTGCGCTTGCTGAGCGCGGCAAGAACTCGCCTTACAACCTGACTGTCAACTGCTCGTTCCTGAACGGCACGGCGGGCACCTGGAACATCACCAACACGACCAACATCACAATTGACTGGACCGCGCCGACAGTGACCCTCCTGAGGCCTGCAAGCGGAACAGTGAACTCAACAAACGGATCAGTCCAGTATTACTACCAGATAATAGACACTGGAACGAACGTGTCGAACTGCTCGATGTTCTCCGGGACAACGAACACATCGCAGTCCTTGCCAAACCCGAGCACCACGTTCGCACGCAATATCTCTCCTGCGCTGGCAAGCAACGTGACATTCCTGACAACTGTGCAGAACAGCTTCCAGGTAATTGTCAATGTCAATGATTCCATGAGCAACTGGCTTGTGGAGTGCACTGACTTCGCGGGCAACATGGCGAACTCCACCAACTACTCGTACGGAGTTGACGGAACTGCGCCAACCTATGTGAAGCTAGTGTCCCCTGTGACTGGCTCTGGATTCTTCACAACTGTCCAGGTCGGCTTCACCTTTGCCGTGTTCGATGCATTCATCAGGGAGTGCTACCTGAACATAACGAACGTGACTGACCCGTATGAGAATGTGAACAACACTTGGAACCTGTCGACTGACACGGGCAACACGATAAACAACGGAAGCAACACAGTAATCTGGGGAGGCGGCGTGGCGGTGGGCCAGTACAACTGGACCATTGCCTGCCTTGACATGGGTGGACGCTCGACAGTGAACACCTCGGCCCTGGGCGGATACTGGAACATTAGCTTCAGCACAGACACCGGCACCGGCGGCTCGTCAAGCTCGGGCTCTGCCTATGTGCCGAACAGCATATACAGCGTGTGCGGTGACCTTGGCGGAACATTCACCAACGACGCGCACACAACCTGGACGTGCGGCTCATCTGCACCTGCAACACCTGCAGAGCCTGCAACGCCTGCAGAGCCTGCAACACCGGCAACGCCTGCAACACCTACAACGCCTGCAACACCGGCAACGCCTGCAACACCTGCAGAGCCTGCAACGCCGGCAGTGAGCGCCAGTGATGCGCAGGGCGGTGTGGACAGCGCGAACAGCGAGATAGTCGCTGCGGCTGCTGCTGGCAAGGATGTTGAAGCGGCGCAGAAGAAGCTTGCTGAGGCGCAGGTTGCGCTGGCTGCAGGCAACTACGAGCTGGCACTGACTCTGGCAAACGAGGCAAAGGGCCTTGCCCAGAGTGCTGCTGCCAAGCCAGTAGTGACCCCTGAGCCGACTACACCAACTGCACCTGCCCCGACACCAACAGAACCTGCTGCAGCAAACAACGGCTGGATGCTGTGGGTTGTGGTAATCGTCGTGGTGCTCGCTGGAGCGGCATGGTACCTGACGAGGAAGAAGTACTAGAAACCCTATAGGGGGCTCGCATGCCCCCATTCTCTTTTCTTTTCTTTCTGAGAACAGCATAATGAGTGTTATGCACTGTAGAAATACGGAGCAGACGGCGCCGACGGCGAGAATCGAACTCGCATTCCCCTGGCAGGGTCGGCGGATCATAACTCCGTCGTAGGCTTCCAATTGCCCGGCGTCGGCATCTTCTTCTTTTCGAAGAGCGGTAGCGCTTTGTTGCGAAAACTTTATAAAGAAGAGATTGGGCGCCACTCCTGTTCTATCAAAAATTTCGTTAAACCGGAGTGCAACGCGGCAGGGAAAAGATATTTTAACCCCCCTTTCGTATTCCTCGCTGGGTGACCAAAATGAGCAGGATATTTTCAGTGCTGGCAAGCGTTCTTCTATTCATGGGCTTTGCAGTGGCGGCCACGATACAGGAGGCTGACGCGGCCATAAGCGCAGCAGACTTTGCAATATACACTGCGCAGCAGGCAAACAAGGACACTTCTGCAGCTGAGAAAAAGCTGGCAGATGCAATATCTGTGCGCTCCTCAGACCCCGGCAGCGCGGTAAGCCTGGCGAACAACGCCAAGACTCTTGCTGAAACTGCGCCTTTGAAGGCATCTGCAACCCCTCCCAGCACAACCAGCAACACAACAAGCACTACTGGCACTGGCGGCGCGGTTGGCTCTGCCACTACTGGCGACACCTCCGGCTCTGGCACAGTTGCACCTGGCACAACTGACACTGGCACAGGCACAACGCCCGACGCCAGCTCTCCGGACACCACGCCAACGCCAACCCCCAAGCCCAAGGCCCCAAGCTCAACAGGCACAGGCTTCCCGTGGCTGTGGGCTGCAGCAGCAGTCATAGTTCTCGGCGGCGGCTTTGTGGCCCTGGTGGCTGCAGTCTGGTACGTCACCAGAAAAAGGTATTAAATTTCTCCCTGCAAGTGATGGCTCATGGAAGCAGCAGAGGCCATCTGGACTGAGAAATACAGGCCCCACAGCCTAAGCGAAGTAGTGGGCCAGAAGGAGATAGTTGAGCGCCTGAAAGCCTACGTGAAGGCGCGCAACATGCCTCACATGCTTTTCGCAGGCCCGCCGGGCATAGGCAAGACCACTTCCACCTTGGCTCTCTGCCGCGACCTTTTTGGAGAAAGGTACCGCGACTCGCTCCTGGAGCTCAATGCCTCTGACGAGCGCGGCATAGATGTCATCAGGGAGAAAGTCAAGGACTATGCGCGCACAATGGCGCTCGCAGAAGTGCCCTTCAAGATAATTTTCCTGGATGAGGCAGATGCCCTGACGCCTGACGCGCAGAACGCGCTGCGCAGGACAATGGAGCTCTATGCATCAACAACGCGCTTCATCCTCTCGTGCAATTACAGCTCAAAAGTAATAGAGCCAATCCAGAGCAGGTGCGCAGTCTTCCGCTTCAGGCCCCTCAGCGAGCAGGAAACAACCCACATGCTCAAGGACATTGCGAAAAAGGAAAAGCTGCACCTTGAGGATGATGGGCTCAAGGCCATAATTTACGTCAGCGAGGGCGACATGCGCAAGGCAATAAACGCACTGCAGGGCGCTGCCTCCCTCTCGCCAAAAATCACAGAGGAAGCTGTTTTCAAGGCATCCTCGCGCGCAAAGCCTGAGGAAATAACAAAGATGGTTGGCTGCGCAATTGACGGCGACTTCATGAAGGCGCGGGACGCGCTGGACAAGGTAATGATTGAATACGGAATGAGCGGCGAGGACGTGATGCTGCAGGTTTACAAGGAAGTTGTGAGCCTGGACATTGACGACCAGAAGAAAGTCTTGCTAATAGACAGGATAGGCGAGTACAATTTCAGGCTCAGCGAAGGCGCGAACGAGCGCATACAGCTCGAGGCAATGCTTGCGCAGATAATGCTGCTGGGCGAGGGCGCAAGGAAAAAGTAGCCATTTCTTCCCCATCTTAGCCAGCGTTATTTCTTCTTCCCTATCTTCGCGAGCGCGCAGAACCAGCTATTTCTTCTTCTCCATCTTCACGCGCACGTCGCCGCCTGGCGTCCTCTTGATTGAAATCTCAACGTTCTCGCTGCCCACGAGGTCTCGCAGCTCCTCATAGCTGTAGGCTCCGCCAGCCTCCTTTGTGCTGCCGCCTGCGCGCTGCCTCATTATCTCCTCGCGCTTGCCCTTGATCTTGTCCAGCAAAACAGGCGAGTGCTCAAGAGCCAGGTATTTAGACGCACCGCCTCCGAGCATGTCATCCAGGCCGATGTCAATAATGCCCTTGCCCTGGTAGATGAACTGCAGCACTGCATCAAACTCCCTGGCAACCTCATTAACAACAGTGCCTGTCTCATTCTTCCCGCCAGCAACAACAAACTCTCCCTCGCCCAAATAGCCGACAAAGCCGCGCCTGCTGTCCCACTCGCTCACCTTGTCCTGCAAAAGCTGCGACACGAGCCTTACAATAGTTTTCGCATCCTTCTCGCCGTAATCTTTGCCAAATGAGCCCAAATTCCTTATGCGCATGTTCGTGACCTCGAAATCCTGGTCCCCGTGCACAACGCGCTCAACCTCTGCGCTTATGCGCTTCTCATCAGGCAGGTCAACAAGCGGGTCGAACCTCTTGCCTTTCTTCTTGAGGAAAATGCTCACAAGCGAGCGGAGCTGCTTTGGCTCAAAAGGCTTGCGTATGTAGTAGTCAGCGCCGTACCTGAGGCCCTTCAGCCTGTTCTTCACAGCGTCAGTAGCAGAGACTATGATGATGATGGTGTCCTTGAGCTCAGGGTCCTTTTTCGCAGTTGCGCAGATGTCCAATCCATCCACGCCCGGCAGCATGATGTCCAGCACTACCAGATGGGGCCTGAACTCGCGCATCACTTTCATTGCATCGCGGCCTTCGTACGCCTGCCTTATCTCATAGCCAGGCCCGAGCGAAACCTTTTCCAGATTATTGATGTTCGCATCATCCTCGACAATCAGCACCTTCTTGTGCACGTCAAGCTGCAAAGAGTACCAGGTAGTGCTGTTGCCCACAACGCGCGACTCAATTGCCCCATGCTCCTTCAGGCTCTTGAGCGCTGTTTCCAGCTCAGCCTTCTCAATGCCAAGGGACTCGAGCAGCTCGCTTTCAGTGGAGCCTTCAGGCTCCTGCTCAATTGCCTGCAGCACGCGCGCTTCCAGCCTCAGGACTTCTGGTTCTTCACCCATCGCAACACCATTTCTTCTTGCTGCCAGCCTAGGGCAGGAGAGCAACCACGAAGTTCTTGCTCGTGCCGTCAACATAATCCACAGTGCCGTTCAGCCTGATTGTGGCCGGAATTGAGCCTGCAATGTAGTAGGACGCCTTCACCACTGACTTGTCCGCAAGCGTGGTCTCCTGGTAGAAGTGGGTGGCAGGCCCGTTGTAGCCAACGAAATTCACTGTCTCAGTTCCAATATTGAGCATCTTGGCAGAATCCACATTGTCGTAAAGGAGCACTGCCTGCTTTATCGGGTCAGGCGCAACTCCGCACGTGCCGCCCATTGCACTCTGCCCAGAGGACCTGCCTCCGTATGCCTTGTAGTTTATGAGCAGCTGCCTCTGGTTGCAGGCGCAGGAGCCGACGCTCCTGTAGTCGCTCACCAGCACGCTGTTGTACTCCGGGAACGGCATGTCCTTGTACTCAATGTCAGTCTGTATGTAGTCTGTCCTGATGCTGTTCGTAAGCTTCATGTCATAGGCAGTTGAGGTGTAGGAATCTGAAATCGTCACCCTGTAATTCTTGTCAGCAAAGCTTGCGCCGCATGCCAGCAGCTTGCTCAGCTCCGCAGTAGTTGGCGGAACTGCCTCAGGCTCCACAACAGCCGGCGGCTTGGGCTCCACTGGCGGCGCAGGAGGCGACACTATGCACGCGCCCGCCTTGCACTCCATTCCAGTTCCGCATGCTGTCCCGTCCACAACTGGCACATTCAGGCACCTGCTGTCCTCGAACCCGTCCTGGGTGCAAATATTCTTGTCATCGCAGTCCAGAATGCTCTGCGGCGCAGTCGTGTTCTCCGGCAGCAAACCCGTGCACCTCCAGTTTATCTCCGCGCTCTTGTTGTCAACGAACACCACGCACGCAGGCGTGCATCCGTCCTTGGTTATGCCCGGCTCAACCCACCATGTGCCGCTGTTTGCATTGCATGAGTGCCCCTTGCCCTTTAGGCTTCCCAGCTCGCTGCACGCGCTGGATGCAGATGCTATCTGCTCTGCCTCGGAGTAGGGCATTGCATAATTGGTTGTTATTCCTCCGCACAGTTCCTCAGCCTCCTTGCACTTGCCTGCCTCGCATCCGTTTGCGCACACTTCCGAGGAATACTGCCACATGCCGAGCACGCACTTGGCATTCATCATCAGCTCATTGCCATTGCAGTAGTTTGCGCCAGTGCCAGGGCACTGCTGCGTTGGCTGCGGCTGGGGCTCGGGCGTCGGCGCAGCCTGCTGCGAGCAGCCCGCTATAATCAGGATGAATACTGCAACTATTGCCAACAATGCGTTATTTCCAGCCATCCAACCACCTGCCTGCACATCTCTTGCTGCCTATTTTAACTTATCTGGGGCCTCGGTGCGCCCTGCATGTTTAAATTCGCGGGCAGGCAATCAAAATGCAATGGCAACTTCATCAGAAGATGCGCTTCTCTCCCTTTCCCAGTCCCTGGGCAGCTGCCAGCATGCTGACGCCCTGCTTGCAAAGATTCCCCTTGCTCTCCAGCAGTTTGCCAAATTCGACGAGCTTGCAATTGCATTCGTGAACTCGCAGGGCGGCGACACCTTTGAAGCCCGTTCCCTGCAGGGCAGGAAAATCTGGCAGGGCACAATGCCCTCAGCCGGCTCCTCAGTCTATGCGGCAGTTGACAAGGGCGCGCCTCTTGCAGAGGCGGGCATAGGCAAGTACAGCAACTATTACGATGTGCGCAAGCTTGCCGAGGCGGGCCTTGCATCCTACGCCATCTTCCCGCTTTCCTGCGAGGGCAAAATATTCGCAACCCTGAACATGGCATCCTCATCAGAGCGCGCATTTTCCGCAGAAGCAATCCAGCGGCTTGCGCTTGCATCAGACTACATAGCCAAGCACATCTACGCCCTGCTTGCGTCCGAGAAGGCGCGGCAGCAGAGCACGAGCAGCGCAATTGCGCGCGTTGTGCCGCACATCTACCTCTCGCTGGGCGAGGATTTCCGCCTGCTTGTCGCGGACGGCGCGTGCGAGGAGCTTCTTGGCTACACCAGCGAGGAGCTGCGCGGGCTGCGCATCTCCAACATAGTGCACTCGAACGACTACAAGCGCCTTGATTCCGCCCTGCGCCAGCTCTGCTCAGGCGCAAAAGTAGGGGGCATAGACTTCACGCTCCTCACAAAGGCGGGCGAGCACAGGCGCTTTGAGCTGCGGGGCGCAAAGAGCAATGGCCGCATGGACTGCGTGCTCCTGCCTGCTGGCGAGGGCATGTGGGGCGAGCAGGCGCGCTTCTTTTCCTCAATAGTGGACAACTCATCAGATGCCATCTACACAATGGACTCTTTCGGCGTGATACGCACGTGGAACAAGTCTGCTGAAAGCCTGCTGGGCTATTTGTCGAACGAAGTTGTCGGAACAGAGGCCAAGCGCCTTTTCAAGGACGAGAGCACTGCGGAGCTGGATGAGCTCATGCGCAGGCTTCGCGAAGGCCAGAATATTGTCAGCTCAAAAACAGAGCGCGTGCGCAAGGGCGGCCAGCCGGTCACAGTAGTTTCCTCAGCAAGCGCCCTCGTGGATGATGACGGCAAGACAATAGGCTACATGGAAGTGCTGCGCGACCTGAGCTCGCTGGTAAAGCTTGGGGAAAAGGACAGGGAGCTGCGCAAGCAGCAGCGCGAGAACAAGGAGCTGGAGGGCCAGAAAAAGGACATGGGTGCATTCATCTCAGACATCTCGCACGAGCTGCGCACGCCGCTCACGAACATACACGGCTACACCTCGCTGCTCAAGGATGGAGAGGCGGGCAAGATTGACGGGCAGCTGAAGGAGTTCATAGACATCATTTACGGAGAGACTGACCGCATGAACCGCCTCATAACAGACGTGCTGGACCTTTCCAAGCTGGAGTCGCGGCGCTTCAAGTTCAGCCCCAAGCTCTTTGACCCGCGCGATCTGGAGGAAAAGTGCTCATGCCGTGCAATGGCCGAGAAAAAAGGCCTTTATGTGAAGTGGGAGTTTGACGAGGCGCTGGAGGATGTGTACGCGGACCCGCAGCTTACGGCGCGCATACTCGTCAACCTGATATCCAATGCAATCAAGTTCACCAATGAGGGCGGCGTGACAGTGAAGGTGAGGAACAAGTCAGCCTCATTTGTGCAGTTCGAGGTAATTGACACGGGCATAGGCATTCCGCCGGAAGCGCGCTCAAAGCTTTTCAAGCGCTTCTCGCAGCTCTCTGCCAGCGGCACGCGCAAGGAGCCCGGCACTGGCCTTGGGCTTGCAATAACGCGCGAGCTTGTGAAGATGCACGGCGGGAAAATAGATGTGAAGAGCGAAGTGGGCAAGGGCACTGCCTTTGCATTCACCCTGCACCGCGCAGCGCCAAAGCGCCGCGCCTAGGCGTGCGGGCTCCTGGTTGCAAGCTCCCTTTTCGCATCAGTGCCTATCCACTTTGCATTCACGTCCCTGCTGCCTGACAGCTTAGTTGCCAGTGCCATTGCCTTTCTCCAGTTCCTCTTGTTAGTGCTCTTGCCAACCTGCCGCAAGGCCCAGTTCACTGCCTTTTTCACGAAGTTCCTGCCATCCTTGCATTCCCTTTCCATTGCAGAGAAAAACTCGTCGGAAGTCACCGGGTCCAAGCCAGCGCCCCTTCTCACAGCA
>JBAZVU010000014.1:0-7406 GCA_041660725.1 Candidatus Micrarchaeia archaeon
CCCGTCTAATGTGACATTCACGCGGTTGTCCCTGCCCGCGTTGCTCTGCCCTATTTCCGCGCTGAAAAGCAGAAGGTAGCACACGGCCTTGGGCGTGAACGTGATGTTTACCACTTCCACATCCGTGGTGCTCGTCGTGGTGCTCTCCCCGATAGAGTCGTTGAATATGAAGTCAGGCACAGCTATGGCGGCGTGCAGGGGCTGCGCCAGCAGGAGCAGGAGAGACAGTGCCAGAACAAACTTGCCCATCAGCTTCCCCCTTGCGCCTGGCGCGGAACATATTGCACGCGGTTGGACTCCGCACTTCCGCTCTCGAAGTCAAGCCCGCCCAGGGACGAGCCCGTTATCTCGAATGCCCTGCTCCCCTTCACGAGGCCGCGCTTTTCAGAAGTAAGGTTCGCAATCCTGTTCTCGGAAATCTGGTCTCCGGCAATGCCCTCGAATATGAAAGGATAGCCGCTTATGCCCTCAACAGTCACGTTCGTGAAAACCGTCGGCAGGGTGTAGTAGAAGATTATCCCTGTTTCAGAGTTGGAGAAGCGCGAGTCTATTGCAGCTATCGGCGAGGCGCCGCCTGCCTGCCAGGCTATTCTGGAGCCAGTGACATCTACATTCCGCACTGTGAGATTGTCCGATTCAGTGTGCATTCCGTAGCCGAAGTTGGATATCCTGCAGTTGCGTATTTCCCAGCCATTGTCAGTGTTGTCTGCATAGAAGATGCCTATGCCGGTGCCAGTGCCAGTTATGCTGTGGCCTGCGCAGTCAAGCACGGACTTTTGCTGAAGGCCTGGCGCGAGGGTGATGCAGGGCATCAGTTCATCTTCCGGGGAGGGAGGCGCGAAAATGTCCTGCGTGAGCTTTGCATTGGAGGAGATTTCCCTGCATGAGGAAATTTCAGCAAAGCCCGCTGTTGGCTGTTCTGCTGGCGGCTGCTCTTCTGCTGCAGGCGAAACTGAAATGGCCCAGTCTGCAGTGATTGCACCGTCTGCAGCAGATGCACGGACTGTTGCAGTGCCTGCTGAGCCTTGGGGCGCAATGATTACTGCTGAGATTGTGTAGCTTGCATCAGTGCCGCCATGTCCTATTGACGGCGGGCTTGCAACGCACACCCAGCCGGGCGGGCAGCTGGAAAAAGCAGCTGTGATTGCGCCTGCCGGCAGGCCGGCAGCTGCAAGCGAGTTCTGCGAGTTGAAAACAGAGCCGCCCCACTGCGCGCCAGTTGATGGCGCTGCCCAGGAGAGCAAAGGAGGCGGCGCGTCCTGCGAGAGCGCAAGGCCCGTGAGCAGCACTAGCGCAATTAGCAGCGGAAAACGCGCCTGGCCTTTGTGCAGCATAAGACTCGTAGAGTTATCGCTTGGCCTGTTTAAAAGTTTTCCCATGAAATAAGGGTTCGGTATGGCGATGAAAATGCGGGAATATAGGGGCTCTGGTGCAGCAATGAAAATTCGGAAATATGCGCCCGCGCTGCTCGCACTTGTCGTGCTGGCAATCGCGCTCATGCTGCTTTTTCCGGGCGTGCCGGAGCGCTACATCAGGATAATTTTCGGCTGGACTGAATCGCCGCGCTTCGAATCGCCAATCGGGCCGCGCGAGCCCGCAGTGGAGGCGCAGGTGCGCAGGATAATGGAAAGCGGCGGGCTGGGCGCGGAAAGGGCAACGCCGCTGCCTGCTGGAATTTTCAGCCAGCTTCCCAAGTTCCCGCCAGATTTCTACCGCGTGGAGATTCTGAATACTTACGACCACCTCACCGATGCAGAGCTTGTCTCGCTGCCTGAGGAATACTGGAAGCAGCCTGAGTGGTATCCGGGCTTTAGCCCCGCAGGCGTGGAAATCATGAAGGGCGCTGAAGGCGGCATCGGCGCAGTCTACGGCTATGGGGCTTACAAGGCAGACATATGGCGCACTGCAAAGAGGGGCGAGAATTTTACCGCAGTTGTGTTCATACATGCAAGCTGGGGCGTGAGGAGCTACCAGGGCTTTATGATGGCTACTGATTACAATAGGAGCGCATTCGAAGAAGTGAGCGCATCGCCTGGAATTTTCCTGCTCACGCCAACCTGGCCAGGCTTCACGCAGAACTGGACGCAGAAGGTTGTTGTGACTGGCAGGGTGAGCGAGAATGCAGAGCCCGGCGATTATCTGGTGACAATGATGGCTAACAGACCGCCAGAGGAGCTGGCTGCGCAGTGGGGCGAGGCCTACACCTATGCAGACCCGACATTCAGGATGGGCTTTGGCAGGCCGATTTTCCAGCTGCACCTGAATGTGCAGGGTTGAGCAGCTGGCTTTCCGCATATACTATAGTGCAAGGCCTTGCACTGCTGGAAAATAGAAACGTTTAAAAAGGTCAGGCTGGCAAAAGGGTGTTGGCAACAGATTAGCCAGCAAGAGGTGTTCTAAATGATGATTACAAAGCGCGGTTTTTTTGCAATTTTGGCAGTCCTGATTTTGGCTTCAGTTGTAGTGGCACAGTCCATTTCCACGCACGTTGTATTCATAGTTCCCTCGACAGTGGCATTCCGCGTGACGCTGCCGGGCACAGCTGGCTTCAACAGCTCAACTGGCCAGAACATCACGCTTGACATTGCATTCAACGTGTCCAGGGAGTTCGCTGACCTCAACCTGACTGACGGCGCTGTGACTGCAGTGGGCATAAACGCAACAGTGAGGCACCAGCCCACCAATGCGCAGAGCGCTGACTCGGGCATATTCAACTACACGAACATCGGCAACCAGATACTGAACGTGTCGCTGAAGACTGACGTGGTCCTGCCGATATGGCCCACGAACAACTTCACGCTGACGCTGTACGCAGCCAATGCAAGCACTGAGTTCGACCAGCCGTGCACTGCAGTGGGCGGCCAGATAACCGGCACCACGTGCGTGTACATAAACAGCACTGCAGTGAGCTGGGTTGCCAAGAACATCAGCACTGGCGCAACCACTTCAGTGTGGGTGTGGGCTGACTTCTACAATGTGAGCGCAGGCACCATTGAGAGGAACATCTCCCACGTGGCGAACCAGCAATAGAACTAGCGGGTTGGCGCAAGCCAACCCATCCCCTTTTTATTCTTTGTATTTCATAATCCGCCAATGAGTGTTAGGGGTGGAATGGTGAATTGGTCAGTTTTGGCTGTTTTTGCATTAGTGCTCGTTGTATTTCTTGCAGGATGCCCGCAGCAGGCAACAGTGCAGCCAGGGCCGCAGGCCCCGCAGCCAGTGCCCAATGTAACAGCACCTGCGCCAGGAATAGAGCAGCCCGGTGCAACAGGGCCCGGCATAACCGAGAGGCCTGACTACCTTACCACTGAGACTTTTGCAAAGCTTCCTCCTTTCCCGCGCGATTTGTACAGGCTGCGCAACCAGATAAAGTACGGCGAGTTCTGGGACCTGGCAACAATTGGGGAGGAGTATTATGCGCAGCCGGAGTTCTATCCCACTTTTGAGCAGGCAGGCGTTCCGTTCCTGCAGTCGCCCAGCGGCATCAGCCCGTACGGCTTTGGCGCGTACCCGAGCGACATGCAGATTCTCACATTCAAGAACGACAACATAACGATTGCGACATTCTTCTACACTGCCTGGGGCGTGCAGACCTACCAGGGCCTTGCATTCTCGCCCACTGTGACTGACGGCGAGGGCAAGGAGGTCGCGGATGTTGCGGACGTGGAAGTGGAGCCGCAGGCAATTGTGCTCGCCCCCAACTATCCTGTTTTTGAGAAGGGATGGGCGCAGAAGGTGCTCGTCAAGATACGCGTGAAGGAGAAGGCTCCGCTCGGCACATACACAGTTAACCTCAATCTCAAGAGCATACCCCAGGACAAGAGCGCTGAGTGGAGCGCGAAGTACGGGAACCAGTACACTGAGGGCGGAATGTTCCAGGTAAGCGTGGACAGGCCTTACTTCCGGGTTGCGCTTACAATCACCTGAGCACGGCGGAAACTTAATATAGGAAGGGCGGGAAAAAACAGGCATGCACAGGAACGCTTTTTCACTTTTGCTGGTCCTACTTGTTTTTGCAGCAATGCCCTTGGCCCAGAGGAGCGAACTGGTTTTCATAACCAGCCAGCTTTCAGCCCAGATAGTGCTGGATGACTTCTCCATCAGCGACTCGAGCTTCACGCAGGGCGAGACAGTGTCCTTCTCAGTGACTTTTGAGAACATTGCGAACACTGAAACTACTGCAACTGCGCACGTCTACATATTCAACTCCCTGGGCGCTGAAGTGGACAGCTTTGACTATTCCAGCACGCAGGTTGCGCCGAACCAGCAGAAGGTGCAGATAAAGTCATGGGACAGCAACACCCTGCCTGCAGGCACTTACGTGGCAAAGTCCAATGTGACGTTCCTGCCCTTCAACGGCTCCACCAGCGTCTCGAATGAGCTCAACCTCACATTCACAATCAGGGGCGGTGGCGGCGGAGGTGGCGGAGGAGGCGGGCCTGAGGAAGTGAGCCCGTTCAAGCCCTCGCTGCCAATTGTGCCAATCATCACGCCGGCCGAGATACGGGCAAGGGCGGGCGGGCCGGTTGATTTCGTGAAGTTCCCGGTGCTCAAGGAGGTTGTTGCAGGCCAGTCAGGCATACAGGGAATGGCATTTGTGAACAGGCGCGCTGCTGAGCAGGAAGTTGTGATAGACGTGCAGGGCATGAGCCCTGACTGGATAAGCGTGAGCGACAAGGAAACAAAGGTGCTGCCGGGCGAAACAAGGAACATGGACATTGCGCTTTCAATACCAGCTGACGCGCCTGTGGGCGACTACCTTGTGCGCGTGGATGCAAAGGCAGCCAAGAATGCCGCTGACTTCAGCTCGGACTTCATGGTTGTGAGGGTGAAGAACCCGGGCACTGAGAGGCCCACGCCAATTGTGCTCAGGACAGTTGAGGTAGACAGGGTGTCTGCCAAGACAACTGTCAGCCTTTCGCTGAGGAACCCGACGCAGAAGAACATTGACCGCATACTGCTGGATGACACGCTGCCCTCGGAGCTTGGCGCATACAACGTGCAGTTCAGGGACAAGCCAGGAGGCATAACGCAGGTGGATGGCAAGAAGGTGCTGAGCTGGGAGGTGCCGGAGCTGCTCTCGAATGAGGAGATGAAGCTGGGCTACTCGCTCAGCGGCGTGCTTGGCGAGTACTCGCCCTATGTGAACAAGTACGATTACCAGATAGAAATAGCAAAGCGCACTGACCTCGCCTCGCTTGTCAAGATACTTGACATGCAGGCAACTGCAATTGACTCAAAGGGAGGGGCGCAGGTTGTTTCAACTGTGCTGTATGTCGGCGAGGACCCGCTGCCGGTAACCATGACGCTGGAGGCGCCCACCAGCTTCACTGTGGAGCCAACATACTTGAGCGTCACGCTGCTGCCGCGCAACACTTTCACTGCGCGCTTCCAGCTCAAGGCGCCCGAGAATGCTGCGCAGGATTCGCAGCTCGTAAGGTTCCTGCTTTACACTGACGACGGGCAGGTGAGCGCAAGGCTTCCGCTTGTGCTTGAAAAGGGCAGTGAGCCGGGCACTTCTGCTGCAATAGCAGTAAAGCCCGGCGATGCCGCGATGGCCGGAATGCTGCTGCTTGCCCTTATTCTGGGCTACGCCCTCTACCAGCGCAGGGGCGGGGGAGGCGGGGCGCAGTTTGACAAGGAGCGCCTTGAGTATGCCAAGTCGGTCATGAAGACCGTCAAGCTCAAGTGATATGTTTTTTAACCCCCCCTGACATAGCCTTGCGCAGGTCTTTCTGATGGCAAAGAGGGTAATTGGCGTTATCTCCGGGAAAGGCGGAGTAGGCAAAACCACACTCTCAGTTAACCTCGGTGCCATTGCAGCGCTCAATGGCGCTGACATTGTGCTCATTGACGGCGACATTGGAAATCCGGGCGTGGGCTTGCACCTTGGCCTGTGGGGCTATAGCGCAGGGCTTCAGCAGGTTCTTGCAGGCAAGTACACTGCAGAGCAGGCCACAATCATACACCCGAGCACGGGCATACGCGTGCTGCCTTCAACCCTGGAGTATGAGAGGAGCGCAAAACTCTCGAACCTCAAGAATGTGGTGAAGGCAGCCAGCCAGAGCCTTGCGATAATAGACTCGCCCCCTGGCGTTTCATCCTCTGCAGAAGACATACTTTCAAGCTGCACTGAGGCGATAATATTGGTGACGCCGGACATACCGAGCGTGATGGGAGCTGCAAAGATAATTGAGCTTGCAAAGGAGTGCAATACCAAAGTCTCGGGCCTTGTGCTGAACAGGGTGCAGAACAAGAAGTACGAGATGCACCCGAAGGAGATAGAGCACACGTGCGAGGCGCGCGTGCTTGCTGTGATACCAGAGGACAAGGCAGTGCCCGAGAGCATTTCCGCGCGCATACCAGCAGTGATGTACGCGCCCAAGTCCCCGGTGAGCCTGAAGCTTTACGAGCTTGCAGAGGAGCTGGACCTTGTTTCTGAAAGGGCTGCGCGCGGCAGCAGCGGCGGCTTCCTCTCTGGCATAATGGCATTCTTCAGGCGCATTTTCGGCGGCGAGTAGTTGAAAGTTTTAATACTGCTTTTGCAATAGCTAGCCAATGGCAAAGCGCATCCTTGGGATTGTCTCGGGAAAGGGCGGAGTGGGCAAGACCACTGTTGCAGTGAATTTGGGCGTGCTTGCTGCTTCTGCTGGCTTCCAGACCATTCTTGTTGACGGCGACATTGCGAATCCGTCCATTGGCCTGCACCTTGGCATGCTGGGCTACACTGACGGGCTGCAAAAGGTGCTTGCAGGCAAGTGCAACATTGAGGAGGCGCTCATAGTGCACCCAATGAGCGGGCTGCGCTGCCTTCCTGCAACATTCGGGGACGAGGTTGCAGAGGGCATGAAGGGGCTGAAGCGCGTTCTTGAGAAGGCGAAGTACGAGAATGTGATATTGGACACTCCGCCGGGCATTTCGTCAAATGTGCGCGACATGGTTTCCGCGTGCACTGAAATTGTGGTTGTTGTCACGCCGGACATGTCAAGCACCCTGAGCGCAGCGAAGATGTGCAAGATGGCAGAGAAGCTGGGCGTGAAGGTGCACGGCGTGGTGATAAACAGGATACAGAACAGGAAGTACGAGATGCACTGGAAGGAGGTTGAGGCTACATGCGAGCAGCGCGTGCTGGCAATGATTGGCGAGGACAGGGCAGTGCCTGAGAGCATAGGCGCGCACGTGCCTGTTGTGATGCAGGCCCCGCGCTCTCCTGCAAGCATGGCGCTGAGGGAGCTGGCATCAGCGCTTGACTTCGAGCCCAAGAAGGGCTATTTGGATGTGCTGGGCATAGGGGATTTGATAAAAAAGCTTTTGCTGAAATTGATTGGGAGAAGGTAAGCTCATGTGCAGGATGCACAGCTGGCGGAGAAGGGCAGGCTGCGGATGGCGGAGTGCGGGATGAGGGG
>JBAZVU010000014.1:7416-13685 GCA_041660725.1 Candidatus Micrarchaeia archaeon
TGAGGGGGAGATTGGATGGCTGAAGATTGCATATTTTGCAGGATTGTGAAGGGCGAGGTTGGGTGCTCGAAAGTTTACGAGGATGCGCACACTTTCGCGTTCCTGGACATCAACCCGATAAACAAGGGCCATACGCTGGTGATTACGAAGAAGCACTTTGAGACAGTGCTGGACATGCCAGAAGAGGACGGCGTGGCGCTTGCAAAGGCAAGCGTGAAGGTGGGCAGGGCAGTGAAAAAGGCTACTGGAGCTGCGGGCATAAATCTGCTGCACAATATTGGAAAGGCTGCCGGCCAGCTCGTTTTCCACGCGCACGTGCATCTTGTGCCGCGCTTTGAGAATGACGGCATGGGCTTCCGCATGGGCCGAAGCAAGTATGAAAGCAGCGAGGAGCAGGAGGAAATCAGGCGCAAGATAGCCGGTGCCGGCAAATGAAGCTTTTAATTCTTTGAGAGTGCTAAGAAGGAGGTCTGAAAGGAACCTTGGTTCCTTTCGCGGCTGTAGTCTAGTCTGGTTAGGACTCGAGGTTGCCAAGAGCGCTTTTCTTTCGAAAAGAAAAGCCCTCGGGCAAAAGAAACCCTGTTCGCAAAAATCTCGAAACCCGGGTTCAAATCCCGGCGGCCGCATTTCTCCTTTTTCTTCGCAAAAAACTAGGAAAGGAATAAATAGGGGGCAGCCCAAGAAAATTTGATGGAAACGCGCAAGCTGTTTGCAGTGCTTTCAGTCCTGGCCCTCATTCTTGCCGGCTGCACCATGGACATAAAGACTGTGCAGGTGGTGGCAAAGGACGGCTCTGCGCGCGTCAGCCAGCAAATCAACATGTCCGCCTACATTGATTACGCGCAGAAGCTTACCGAGTCAATGGGCGCGCTTTCCAAGCCCAAGGCACCGAACCTCAATTACTCTTCTGCAAATTATGCTTCCCTTCCATCGCCTGAGTCGCAGCAGATTGCGCTTACCATGGACCCGGAGAGCGCAGATAAGCTCGCTGTAGGCGGGAGCGCGTTCCTTGGCTTCACCATCCAGAACACGGGCGAGGCGATGGAATCTGTATCAATAAAGGCGGACAGCGGCGCGTTCATCAAGAGCACTGGTGCACTGGGCGGGGACGAATACCTGGACTCGCTGGGCAAGCGCGAGAGCAAGAGCATGACATTCTATGGTTCAATTGCCAATGTGACGCCGGGCGCCCACCAAATCACGCTCAGCGTGGACTTCGACCGCGGCGGAAAGAACTACACCGTGGCGAAGACCTTCAGCTTCCAGGTGGAGCCTGAGGAAACCGTCAAGGACCAGATGGCCGATCTTGAGAAGAACATGACGGACACTTGTGCTGAGGCGATGGCCAAGGCGCCGGGCCTCGACTGCAGGTATTCAGGCGGAATTTTCACTATTGCAAATACTGTCCAGCCTGGCTCGGACTATGAGTTCTCGAAAGAGGGCGGGCTGTTCGACACCACTTACAAGGTGCGGATATCAGGAATGCCGAAGATTGGCGAGAATGCGCTCGATGGGATGGGAACCAGCCAGCTGGGCGGGGCAGCAACTACGCCGAATAAATTCAAGGACGGCGCGCCCGAGCTGGCGCTTATGAAATCCGTGATAACCATGTCCTATGTTGTTGCAATGCCGGCTGAGATAACTGACGCGCCCGGCGGCGAGATTTCCGATGACAAGCGCTCGGTGACGTATGATGTCTACGCACTCTACGACAACAAGCAGGACATCCAGATAACTGCGAAGGAAGAGAATGCAGGCATGAAATACGCCGTCTACGGAATAGGCGCATTAATCGTGCTGGGCGTGCTCTTCGCGCTCTTCCGCATGCGCGGCGGCAGGGCGCAGTCATCGCCCGCCTCAAGAGCGCCGCCGCAGCCGCCCGGCGTGGACCCGGCTCTTGCTGATTACATAAGAAACTGCTACGCTGCGGGCAAGACAAAGGAGCAGATAAGGCAGGCCCTCGCCGTCGCGGGCTGGGCAAAGGGGGATGTGGACTACGCACTGGACAGGGTGCGTTAGCCGGCTGTCTCGAACTCGCTTGTGAATGCTTGCATGACTTATGCGCGACGCAAATAATGGGCTGACTTATGTACGATTTGGTTTATCTGGTGGCGGCGTCTGCGCTCTTCGGCTATTCAATGAAGATGGCCGACCTGCTTGACGAGCACGGCCTGAAGTGGTTCAAGTGGGCTGACATGCTCATGGGCATTGCCTGGGGCTGCTTTGGCGCAGTGCTTGTGCTCTATGATTTCACAATAGCCAACATCATGCTCGCCATGATAGCTGGCTTTGTTGTGAGGAAAAGGCTGGATTACCAGAACCACATTCTTGCAGCAGCACTCATAGTGGCGGCATTTGCGCTTTTCGCGCAGTTCGACTATCTCATCTTCCTGCCCTTTTTCCTCGTATTCACGCTTTTCGGCGCGCTTAAGGACTATGAGGATGACGTGCTGCACGGAAGGGGCTGGAAATACGCGCTGAATGAGGCTATGCTATACTATCCAATTCCAACAGCAGTTTACGCAGTGCTTGCAGGCACCTGGATTCCATTCATTGCATTCACAACTTACACCCTTGCGTACGACCTGACGAAAATAGCTTACATGAGAAAGGGAATTGCCTGAGTGCTTATTTGAGCTTGAACTTCAGGAAGGCAGCAATGCCGCCAAAGCCTTCCAGCTGCTTTCCAGCATATTCCTGCGCATTGAAGTAGTAGACTTTTGCCCCTGACTCCTCGCACCTGCGCGCAAGCTTTTCAATATCCTCATCAGTGCGCACCAGCTCGTCATTCACGAGAACGCGGTCTATTGCATTGAAGCCGAGCGCTTCGCCCACTGCCTTTCTCCCATAGGCGCACAGGCCTGTTGGGCCTGAGACAGTTGCTATGAAATTGTTCATTGTCTCGATTTCGCGCGCTGCCCTTTCCTGCCCTGCTATTTTCGAAATGATGCCGTGCCTGATGAGCTCGTACACGCCGGTCATCTCATTGTTGCTGCAGCTTTCGAAGGAAAGGCGCGGAAGCACATCCTTGTCAGTTGCTTCCACATATTTCCTGAAGTTGTCCTTTTCAAAGCCAGGCCCTGCAATGATGACGTGGTATTTGTAGCCTGAAATTTTTTCGAGTATTGTTGCGTAGTATTTCTGCATTGCCAGCGTGTGCGTCTTGCGCTCATCGCGCTTGCTTGCCTTGCTCTCAATTTCGCACACCTTGCGCACGCCGTAGCCTTTTACAAGAGCAATTGTTGCCTTCTCCTCGTCCATCACTACGATGGCGAGCTTGGGCCTTCTTGATTCTGACTGCGCTTCCTTCAGCCGCTCAAGCTGGTAGGGCTTCCACTGCTTTGTGACGGTAATCATCTCGTCAAAGCCAACGTCAATTGTGTGGTAGGAGCCAATCTGCACGAACTCCTCGGGAAAGCCCGCCTTTATCTTGCCAGTGATGCGCAGCTTGCCAGTGCCTTCGTGGAATTCTATTTTCTCAGCTATGAGCTCGATTGTCACTTCCTTCTTCTCCCCGCTCTCGCCCTCGCCCGGCCTTGCCTTGAAGCGCCTGAAGCTGCGCGACTTCACCAAATCGCCAGGGCCCAGCACCCGCTCGATGTGCCAGATGTCCTCCTCGGTCTCAGGCGTGAGCCTTGCCTCGCCTGTTGACTGGTTTATTGATGCGCGCATGCACCTGATTTGGATGCTGGAGGTTAAAAAGCGAAGCCCTGATAACGGGGTTATATATTTATCGCATGAAAGTTTTGGCGGCATTCTCATGGCGGCGATTATCAGGACTAACAAGCTTACGAAGCAGTACGGCAAGCTCACTGCAGTGGATGCACTGGACCTGGAAATAGAGGAGGGCGAGATATTCGGCCTGCTCGGCCCTAATGGCGCTGGCAAGACTACCACTATTTCAATGCTCTGCACTATTTTGGCGCCCTCAGGCGGCACTGCAACTGTCAATGGCTATGACATCGTGAAGCAGCAGGGAAAGGTGCGCTCATCAATAGGCATAGTGTTCCAGGAGCCCAGCGCTGATGACTTGCTCAGCGGGCGCGAGAATTTGGAGATGCATGCTGCGCTTTACGGCGTGCCGAAAAGCGAGAGGAAGAAGCGCATTGAGGAAATGCTCTCAATAGTGGAGCTTTCGGACAGGGGGGACGACGTTGTCAAAACATACAGCGGCGGCATGAGAAGGCGGCTGGAGCTTGCAAGGGGGCTGCTGCACACGCCGAAAGTTTTGTTCCTTGATGAGCCCACGCTCGGGCTGGACCCTGTTGCGCGCGAGCACACCTGGAAGTACATATCGAGGATAGCGCGCGAGAAGAAAGTGACAATCATACTTACAACGCACTACATGGAGGAGGCTGACTCGCTCTGCGACCGCGTTGGCATAATTGACCATGGGAAGATTACTGCGCTGGACACGCCTGCCAATTTGAAGAAGTCAGTGGGAGGCGACGTGGTGAAGGCAAAGGCGCAGAAAGTGGACGAGAGGGGGATGCTGAAGGAGAAGTGCATACTGTCAATGGAGAAGAAGGACGGCTGGCACTATGTGACTGTGAAGGATGTTGGCAGGCACTTGCCGTGCGTTGTGAAGCACATGAAGGGCATTGAGCAGATTGAGGTGCGCACTGTCACGCTGAATGAAGTGTTCATGAAGTACACTGGCCGCGAGCTGCACGAGGAGGCAGAAGGCGGGTACTGGGAGAGGATACTGAATTCCAGGGCAAGCGGCTGATGTGGTTTTGATGTCTGAATTGGAAGCTGTTTACGCAATTTGGAAGCGCGAAGTGGTAGTTTTCACGCGCGAGCGGGAGCGCGTGCTGTCATCAATAGTCTCGCCAATACTCTGGCTCGTGCTCTTCGGCACTGGCCTGGGTGCAAGCGTGGAAATCGACGGCATTGGCTACCAGGAGTTCATATTTCCAGGCATAGTTGCAATGGCCACGCTCTTCACTGCCATTTTCTACGGAATGTACATCATCTGGGACAGGAAGCTGGATGTGCTGAAGGCCGTTCTTGTTGCCCCGGTGTCCCGCACAGGAGTGTTCGCAGGCAAGATGCTCGGCGGCATCACTGATGCAATGTTCCAGGCATTCATCATACTGCTCATCGGCATGCTCATGGGCATCAGCTTTTCAGTTGCATCGTTCGCGCTGTCGCTGCTCGTGCTGCTCATGATGTGCGTGTCAGTTGTGAGCATAGGCCTGGTAATAGGCTCGAACCTGAAGACGCCGGAAGCATTCAACCTCGTCATGACTTTCATCCTCTGGCCAATGTTCATGCTCAGCGGCGCGCTTTTCCCGATAAGCAATTTGCCTGACTGGCTCGCAGTGCTCACGCTTGCAAACCCGCTCACCTACGGAGTGGATGCATTGCGCGGCGCAATCCTGGGCATCTACCGCTTCCCGCTCACTGTTGACTTTGCCGCAATGATTGCATTCTCGCTGGTGACAATTTACGTAGGCGTAGTGAGCTTCGGAAGAATGCAGCAGGCGAAATAAATGATGGAATTATACAATACACTTACCCACAGGATAGAAAAATTCAGGCCGCTCCGCGGGAATATCGTAACCTATTACGCGTGCGGCCCCTCGGTCTATCTGCAGCCGCATGTTGGCAATTTCAAGACCTACACTTTCGAGGATGTGCTGAGGCGCTGGCTGGAGTACCGCGGCTTCAAGGTAAAGCACGTGATGAACATTACTGATGTCGAGGACAAGGGCGTAAGGCAGGCTAAGGGCTCGAAGAAAAAAATGCTGCAGCAGACTAGGCGCAATTCTGCCATGTTCTTCAGGGATGCGAAAAGGCTGGGGCTGCTCCGGCCAAAAATAGTGTGCAAGGCAACTGAGCACGTGCCTGGCATGATTAAGGTGATAGCGAAGCTCATGAAGAGGGGCTATGCGTATAGATGGAAGGAAGATGGGAACATTTACTATGACATTTCCAAATTCAAGAAGTACGGCGCTCTCTCCAGAACGCCTGTGAAGAAGTTCGTGAAGTCAGAGAGGCGCGTGAGCAAGGACGATTACTGGCAGTTTGAGATGGGAGATTTCGTGCTGTGGAAGGCAAGAAGGCACCCTGATGGCGACATTTTCTGGCGCTCGCCGTGGGGGGAAGGAAGGCCTGGCTGGAATATTGAGTGCAGCGCAATGAGCATGCGGTATTTGGGCGAGGCTATTGATGTGCACGCGGGCGGGAGCGACTTGGTCTTCTCGCACCACGAGAATGAAATTGCGCAGAGCGAGGGCGCTACCGGGAAGCAGTTTGTGAGATAC
>JBAZVU010000015.1:0-13113 GCA_041660725.1 Candidatus Micrarchaeia archaeon
AGAGGACGTGGCCTGGATTTTCTTTTCTGAATTCTCGTCTAAAATATTCACAACCTGTATGCTCTTCTTTAATATCTGATTATTTGGGGAACTTACATCGATTCCGCGATTAAGAGCCTCGATGAAACGAATTGTAGAAAAGGCACTTGCACCACTCGAACTAGGCTTTACAATCGCAGGATTTTTAGATAAGAAAACCTGAGACAATACATATAGTGCAAGACCGTCATCGTTCTGGGGCAGAACCACAGTAACGGGGGCCTTAGGGATGTAAATACGCTGTGCCACGAGTTTGCCAGCCACGCGTATTGGAATTTTTTCGTAAGTTTCTGAGCCAAAACACAGACTAATATAATCTGTAATATTTTTACCCCACAGCTTGAGATCCCCTATTTCTTCTTTGACAAATGAAATGGGACTGCCAGAGAGCTTAGAAACTGTTTCGAAATCGGTTTGTTTGTCGAAATAATGCGGTAATGCTGCCTGAAGGACTGTGAGATAAGTCTTAAGTGGTATTTCCGCTAATGCAGGCCGTATCTCGCTGGCTGTTCGTTTTGCATTACGGATCATGGACGATGTAGAACCATAGAGCACGGCTACTTTTTTTCCATCATAGGAGAACAAGTTTTTGGAATCCGTTCCTTTTTGGAAAGTGGAGGAAATATAATTTGGAAGTTCTATCAAGTCTACCAAACTTCACACCCAGCTTCATCTTTCTCTTTTATGCGAGTTACACGTTTTATATCGCGTATTCGTGGCGTCGTTCTTCCGCAGGCACATGGCTCGTCTATGAAAGTCACTTCGTCGCCGACGTGGTAATTAAGGAGCTGAGTGGCCTCATTTACGTCCACTTTTTTAGAGTCGTTGTAACTAGCAATTCTTCCGGAAATAACTAGACCACGCTCTCCATGAGAAACATGCTCACCTTTTTCATTGATTACAAAGAGCGAGATATGGCCTGAAAGGATATGTAAATCACTTGGACTTGCCTGACAAGAAATGGCAGTCGGAAGAACGTCCGTGGAGCCATAATAATTATACAGATATTTTATTCCTAAAGATTTGACTTCGTCACGCAGTTCTGGTGTCATCGAAGTACTGGAGTGGAAAATAACATCTACATTTTCCGATGTTATGTAATTCAGTCCGGATTTAATATCGGCATCTAGAAGTTCTTCGAGACTCCCGCCCTTATGAGTTGAAACAGGCGGAACGATGATCAGGTTACAGTGATGGTCGGCCATTTGCTTAACGGCTTGTTCATCAGTATACCCGAAATGCCTGACAAGTGGAAGTCCTCCAATTTTACGTATTGTATCATCAAAAATTGGTCCGGAAATGTGGCCCTGATTGTAGCCGTCAAACGAGATTATAGGTTTTTTCAGATTACGAACTTCGCGCAAAGGACGCGTCATGGCTTCAACAGTAGCACGCCAGTCATTATAAGAAAAGAACATGCTTGTCGGACGACCAGTCGTACCGCCGGTTCCGCGATATAGGTAAATACGACTCAGATTACTCCTTATCTTTGTAGGGAGGAGATCATATGGAGTAGGGAGTGCACGTATCTCCTCTTTATTCGAGGTCGGTATTAATTCTGCACAATCTTCGTATGTTTGTATATCTGACACGTTAACATTTGAATATTTTTTAGAATAATACGGAACATTCTCCGTTACGTATTTGAGCTGGCGTTTAATGAAACCAGTTATGAACATTTTACGTTGTGCAGCAGGCATGAAATCTATTGCGTCATCATCGAAACGCATGTTTTCAGTGTCAGGCAGAGCAAATGAATTTTGCATAGTAACACCTACTCAGTTAGAAGCGAGTCCCACAGTACCAACGCAGTTACAGTTTGGCTGTGGCACTGAGGAGAGGTGACATAGGTCGAACCTATCTCCCCAAAAGAGTCGAAGCCGAACAATAATGTTTGGGAGAAATGCTTCATGGCATCTTTGACGACGGAGTTCTCTTTTCCATCTAGCAAAGGACGTCGGCCCGAACAGGAACAGATAAGGGCAAGTTTTATTTGCGAGTCGTTCTTTATTTTTGAGCATTCTTCAAGAAGATGCGAAATCGTAGTGAAAGTTAGTTTCTTGTCGTAATCCAGAATATTCATTACACAATTAGGGTATAGTTTGAATGTCGAATGGAGTGTTTTACTGTCTGCATTTGGAAGTGCCTCTTTCACGTAAGTATTTCCATCTATTCCGACTAATCCGAAGGGACGCGTTAGACTCCATTTACTCGGATCCTGTAGATACGCCTTCTTACTTATACCGAGAAGCCGCGCATATTCGGCAACTGGTTCCTTACCGTTTATTTCTAGGATTTCATAGCCCGTCTTATCTAGTTTAGTTATAGATGCATAGTTGTTTGTTTGTGTATAGCCATGTTCCAAAAATGTTGCAAAATACAAGTTACAAACAACGAAAACAACGATAGCCGCATCCGTATACAGTTTCCCATTAGCGAACTGATAGTTTTGTCCCTTATTTTCGTGGAGATATTTTTCAAAACTAGAGCTGGCAGAGCCACCGAACATAGGAACATGTGGACCGACATAATTCAAGATTCCTTGCAAAAATTCAGATTCGTTTCCTGGAATAGAGTTTCCGTCGATTATCTTAGCGCCACTTGCAAATGCAAGCATGAAGTAAGGAGGTGTTCGGACGATCCGATGATAGTCATGCGTTTTTGTACGAGTAAACTGTATGTATGCATCCACATACTTATCGACTTGCGCCTTAGACATTGCTTCGGAGGCAGCAAGCCGTCCAGCCTCGACAGGATTCTTCCTATAATTATCAGCTACACCTATTCCAAAATGCATAAAGTCAGAAGCCAATGAAAGAACAGTGACTGCTAAGTCCTTATCATGTCCAGTCTTACTAGAAAACATTTTGTCGGTAGAAATACCGATCCAGTTTGAAGTACCGAGAACTTCATTGATTCCGTTTAGTATTTTGTCCTGAGCATATTCAGAATTAGTATACACTAATGAAAAAGTTGGTTTCTTACCACAGCTAGAAACGGCGAGTTTGGCAGCTTCTTTCGCAGCGAGATATGGATCCTTATGTTTACTAGAACCCATGCCAACTGAGAGTTTCTTTCCACGGGTAAAATCCATACCTTTTGAACCAGTAGTTGATTTGGACGGCATAAACACACGACTCAGAGATGTATCATCTCGTGGATTATCCTCATCTGCTCCATACTTGCAGGCCACGCCACAAGGGCCTGGCCGATTTTCTTCACTTTTATCCTGTCAGAACGCGCCAATTGGTCGAAATGGTACTTGAGGTGGGCCAAAACAGCCTTTGTTTCCTGCGGGCTCGAGTTCTTCGCGAGCAGGCCCATTTGCTGCGCGACCTCAGTAACATGCGTCGGCCAATGCCGCTGAATCAGGGAGAACACTTTTTCCCGATCTATAGTTCGATTCGGTTTTGCCATTTAAAAACCCCCATTATGCAGTTCCCTTAGGTCTAGACCTAAAGTTCGTGTAGAATATGGCTTAGACTATTTAAAGCTAACGAAGGAAGAATTAGACTTAAGGCATAGCCATAAATCATGTCTACTCGCCTATCAGCTCATTCGCAATCCCGAGCAGCACTATTGTGTGGTTGTGCTGACCTATTGTGCCTGAAGGGATGAGGGCCTGCTCGCCGTGCGTGTAGAAGCCACCTATTTTGGTGCCAGGAAGGGCACTCTTGAAGACCTGATATTCTGCAGCTGGAGCATGCTTGGTAATGTTTAGGGTGCGGGCGCGGGAGCCGCAGGAGAAGGCTATGAGAACTGGCGGCTCTGAGCCCAGCTTCTCCTTTATGTCATCGAGAGCCTCTTGGGTGGATTTGAGGATGCTGTTGTAGTCTGACTTCATGAAGACAAGCAGAGAGTTCTGGGGCACTTTGTTGAGGAATTGCAGGGAGTTGTCCTTGTTGACTATGAAGGGCGTTTTGAGCCAGTACTGGCCTAGAGGGTCGGCTATGCCGTAGGGGTACTGGATTACGACGTCAAAGAGCTTCTTTTTCAGCTGTGGCATTGAGAGGCCGAGCATTTTGGCATAAACTGGGGCAGCTGGCTTGCCTGAGAGAGTGTAGACGCAGTTGCCTTCTGATTTTGTGACTAACACCTGCTTCTTTGTAGGAGAGCATCCGTGCCTTACTGTGAAGGCAAGCTTGAGATCGGACATCATTGTTGTGACTACGCAGGCATTCTTGTAGGCTTTGCCATTGGCAAACTGGTAGGTCTGCCTGAACAGTGCGGAGTCGCTGGAGGATGCGCCTACAAGTGGAGTGATGCCCGTAACGCTGATTATGCCACGCAATAGCTCCTCTTCATTGGGCTGATAGCTCACAACAGGACCAGGGAAGATTGTGAGCAAGACGTAGGGCTTTATACGCAGCATTTCGTTCGGCTGCTTGCGCTTTACTGCCAAGAATTGCATGTACCTTTCGAGGTAGGTGTCTATCACTTTGAGGTCAGCTGTTGCTGCTTCTGCTGCCTTCTTGCCTGCTGAGAAGAAGTCTTTGCCGGAGGCGTCTGCTATGCCCACGCCAAAAGAGATGTGCTCACTGCTTAAAACGAGGACAGTGCAGGAGTTGAAGGAGCAGCCTTTATCAGATATCTCGCCGTCTGTTGTGCTGCCTATCCACCTGCAGGTAGGATTGCGCTTCTTGAGTTCTGAGTCAACTGCAGCTACTAGGGAGTTCATGCTTTCATCGCTCTTTGCATAGGTGCCTCCATGGCAGAAGACGAATGCGAAGTCTGGCTTCTTGCCAAGCTCTTTAAGCGCCTGCTCTGCTGCTTTTCTGCCAGCTATTGCCGGATCCGGATCAGTAGAAAAACCAGTGCCTGCTTCGACGTACTTCAGAGCCTCGCGGGAGCCGGAATATTTGCGCTCAACTGATTCTGCGAATTTCTTCATCTCGCTTATCCAGTCCGGGTCCAGCTGGTACTTTTTGTCCTTCATTGAGAGAACGCCTTCGTCTACTAGCTGCCTGAGAGACTTGTGTATGCCTTGGTAAGTGACAGTTGTGGAGAAGCGGTCTTTCAGGAGGCGGTAGACCTCGCGGCCGTTCAGGGGCCATTTTTCGCTCAGTACGTGTATGACCTGGTTGCGTATGCTGCCGCGGGAGGAAGTTGGAATTGCAGATGAAGCTAGTTTCATCTAATCATACCTCTCGCTGCCTATCACGAGCATTGACGCAGTGCCGTTCCCGAGCGGGAATGCCTTGCCACCTATCTCACCTGCGCAGTAGAAGCCCACTACTGGCGCGTTCTTGGGCAGGCGTGCTTTTGCCGCAGCCACTTCGTCAAGGCCTGCACGAGAGATGACTGCCTCGAAAAATCCGCATGGCAAGAGGAGTATGCAAGCTGGCTTTGTGATGTGAGAGACCATTTGTCTTGCCATGCTGCCAACAAGCTCGACCATTTTCTGAGGCGAGGTGTGGCCTATCTGCACCACGTCGCCCGTCTTGAAGCCGGGCTGTATATTGAGATTATTACCTTCGACACTCAGGAGGTAGTTTAGCCTCTTCCCCTCTTGTGACAGTAGAGGAGGAAGCAGGTTCATACTCACCGTATCTTTGATGAATTGCGGGAGATATTTGCGCACGGTGGATTCGCTTACACCTGCCGCCGTTGAATAGCCAGTTATAGCATCCAGTGGCTTGCCCCCTGCTTTTGGAGTTATGCGCACTACATAACCTTTCTTGTTAAATGTAAGAACGTATTTCGGGGTTTTTTTGTTGAAGTAAGCGCTCTCATTGCTGAGCTCAAATGGCAGGGAGGTCGTTGCTTTAACGAGGATCATAGATGTTTCAATTACTTCTCCGTCTTTGAAGAGAGCAGTGCTATTGAATTTCCAGTCATCGCCAGCAAGGCCCCCTATGAGTGGAAAATTCTTTCCAAAAAGACGTGAGAGAATGGGCATTGCAAAAAGAGCGGCAGTTTGCATTCCGCTAGCTATAGTATAGCCAGGGAACAGAACTATTCCGAAGCCCTTTTCATCAGGGTGAACTGAAACCCCATGCACTATGCGTTTTTCCAGCTCTTTTGTTTTTCCTTTGTACGCTTCTGCAGGTATTGGTATTGCATGAGTGGTTGCCGTGAAGGCATCAGTGTCGGATGAGAAGATGGAAACTACCACGCTCTTGGAGAGAGGACTGTTGAATATTTCACCGCCCAGAGTAGTGCAGCCGGCGAGAGGCGTGCTGCCTGTCACTGAGCGGATTCCCTTGAGCAGCTCAGCATAATGCCCGTCATAGGAAGATGAGCAGAAGACTAGCACTAGCTGATGCTTGCTGTTGAAGTTAAGGCATTTGAGAGCCTTGCGTGCTGCTTCCTTCCCTGCTTCAAATGCATCATTGTCTGTTGAGCTGCCTGCGCCCACTTCAAGAGCAGGAGCTGCAGCATTGGATTTGTAAGCCCCCTCCACCTTCTTTCCAAATGAGACAAGCTGGTTCACCCACTGCAAGTTGATGGAGTATTTGCCCTCGCGGGGCACGAGGAGGCCTTCGTCGGCCATTTGCCTTACTGCCTTGTGCACGCCCTGGTAGGTCACGTTTATTTTGTAGTCTTTCGAGACTCGCTTGTATATCTCTCGCGCGCTGAGGGGCCATTCATCTGTCAGTATGGACAGGACTGAGTCTCGCAAATCCCGGCCGCTAAGGCGCATGATATCTGAAACTAGCTTCATCTGCTATTAGCGTGCCCTCGAAAAGTTATAAACTTTCTGTTGATTTGACGAGAGAGCTACTCGCGTATTTGCCCTGTGCCCTCGATGATGAGCTTCGTTGTTGTGAGCTCCTCGAGGCCTATTGGCCCGCGCACGTGCAGGCGCTGGGTGCTGATGCCCACTTCCCCGCCAAAGCCCATTGTGTAGCCGTCTGTGAAACGCGTTGATGCATTGACATAGGTGCAGCAGGAGTCCACCTGCTGGGTGAAGAGCTTGGCATTGGCCTTGTTCCTTGTGATAATGGCGTCGCTGTGGTGCGTGCTGTATTTGTTGATGTGTGTTATTGCCTGCTCTGCGCTGTCAACTATTTTGATGCCTATTATTAGGTCGAGGTATTCCTGGTACTGTTCAGACTCAGACATGAGCTTGGCATTTGGCAGGATGCGGCGCGTGCGCTCGCAGCCTCTGACTTCAACGCCTGCGTTTTGCAGGGAAGCATAAAGGTGCGGCAGCAGGTTGGCAGCTATTTTCTCATGCAC
Source organism: Candidatus Micrarchaeia archaeon (assembly GCA_041660725.1). Taxonomy (GTDB): domain Archaea; phylum Micrarchaeota; class Micrarchaeia; order Burarchaeales; family Burarchaeaceae; genus JBAZVU01. The sequence continues at coordinate 7,222 of JBAZVU010000015.1, forward strand.
CAGGACGTGCTCAAGAGCATTGCAGACATATGGAGAGGTGAGCTTGGCGTTGAGAATGATGCGCTCTGCTGAGGCAAGGTCTGCTGAGGAGTCTACAAATGCATGGCAGTTTCCTGCGCCTGTTTCTATGAATGGAACTTTTGCATTGTCAACTACTGCCCTGATGAGGCCTGCGCCTCCGCGGGGTATGAGGACGTCGACAAGGCCGCGCTGCTTCATCAGAGTTGCTGCGCCTTCATGCGAGATGTCCTCGATTAGCTGGATGGCGTCTGTTGGAAGAGAGGTTGTTGAGAGGGCATTGCGCATGATGCGCACGAGAGCTTTGTTGGTGTTGATTGCTTCCTTGCCCCCTCGCAGGACTATTGCATTGCCGCTCTTGAGAGCCAGAAAGGTAGCTTCAGCAGTCACATTTGGCCGCGACTCGTAGATGAATGCTATTACGCCGAGAGGAACGCGCACGCGCGAGATGTGAAGGTTGTTCTTGAGCCTCCACTTTTTGACTGTCTGGCCAACTGGGTCTGAGAATTTGGAAATGAGCTCAAAACCAGAAGCCATGGAGAGGATGGAGTTCTCGCTGAGCTCCAGGCGCTTGCGCACTGAGAGAGGAAGGGAAGAGGAGGCAGAGAGGTCTTTTTTGTTGGCTGCGAGAATTTGCGCGCTGTTCTGGCGCAGTGCAGATGCTATTGCGAGGAGCGCCTTGTTCTTTTCTGAAGTGGAGGCATTCTTCATCAGGCTGCTAGCTGCTTTTGCCTTTGCGCACTTTTGCTCTACTTCGCCCATTTATTCACCAGTTTGAGTTAGCACTAGGTTTTCTCTGTCTATCACTTCTTCAGCCTTTCCAAGCTGCTTGACTATTGCTTCCTTTTTCTTGCCTGCTATTGAGGAGAGTTGAGAGGAAGAGTAGTTGGATTTGCCCCTGCCTAAAAGTGAATGGCCGCATTTCACCTCGACAACATCGCCTTTTGAGAATGTGCCGCTTACTGAAACTACGCCAACTGCAAGAAGGCTGGCGCCATTGCTGAGCAGTACTTTGCGGGCGCACTCATTGATGCTGACTGTGCCTTTTGGAGCTGAGGCAAATGCAATCCACTGCTCCTTGCCTGAGAGGCGTGAGCTTGGCTTGAAGAGAGTGCCTTCTGACTGCGAGAGAACGCTGGCAAGGATGTTCTTCTTCTTGCCGTTGGCTATTGCAACCCACACGCCAGCTTTTGTTGCGAGCTGCGCTGCTCCGAGCTTGCCCCGCATGCCGCCGCGCCCGAGAGCGCTCCCCTTGCCAGCTGCTTCTTCCATTTCAGGAGTGATGCGCTCAACTGTTCGGATGAGTTTTGCATTGCCTGCTTTTGGATGCTGGTCATAGAAGCCGTCAACATCTGTGAGGAGCACTAGAAGGTCTGCATGCATCTTGCTGGCTACGAGAGCTGAGAGCCAGTCATTGTCGCTGAAAACTACTGGCTTGTTGCCCTTCTGCTCGTGCGCAAGCTCGCAGGTGGAAACTACATCATTCTCGTTGATTATTGGAATTGTGCGCATCTTGAGCAGGGTGTCGAGAGTGTGCATGAGGTTCAAATAGCGCGCCTTTTCACTGAAGTCATCGCTTGTGAGGAGAACTTGCGCTATTTTGATGCTGTGCTTTGAGAAGTGCTGCTGGTAGGCATGCATGAGCGCGCCCTGCCCAACTGCTGCGCATGCCTGCTGCATTGCAACTTCGCGAGGCCTTTGCTTGAGCCCTAGAAGGGACATGCCGCAGCCTATTGCTCCGGAGGTTACGAGCACTAGCTGCTTGCCCTGAGAGTGGAGAGATGCGATGTCGCCTGCTATTTGAGCCATTGCCTGCGCGTCAAGCTGGCCGTTGCCTGTAGTGAGCACATTGGTGCCTGCCTTCACCACTATTCGTTTGAAGTGCTGGGGGGAGAAGTTCATAGAGTCACCTGAAGTGCCTGCGCTTTTTTGCTGCGTGCTTAATGCATGCGCTCATTGCGCGTGTGAAGGAGTGGTGTACGCCTGAAGCTTTGAGCAGCTTGAGGCCTTTTTCAGTGATGCCCTTCTTTGTGGCGACTAGAGATATGAGTGCCTCTGGCTCAAGCCCGCTTTCTTGCGCCATTGCGCCAGCACCTTCTGCTGCGCTTGCTGCCAGTTGGAGGGCTGCGCGTTTGCTGAGGCCTGCGCTCTCGCCTGCTTTTGCCATTGCTCCGATTATGAGGTAGATGAATGCATTGCCGCTTCCTGTGATGATGGCTGCATCTAGAAGTTTCTCATTTTTCACTTCTACTGCATGGCCGACACTGCTGAAGATGCTGTGCAGGAGTGCTGCATCGCGCCGGGTTGCTCGTTTGCCCAAGCAATAGTAGCACATTCCTTTGCGCACCTGCATTGGTATGTTGGGCATTGCTGCTGCTATTCTGCAGGAAGATGGAGTGTGGGATTCGAGGAATTTAAGAGGCACTGCGGCTGCTATGGAAACAACGAGCTTGCCTGCTAGCTGGCTGTGCATTTGAGCTAGTGCGTCTGCTACTGCGTCGGGCTTGACTGCAAGTATGATGATGTCGGACTGTTTGGCTGCGTCTTTTGCACTGCCTGCTGCTCTGGCGCCTATTGAGCATGCCAGGGCGCGGGCTTTGGAGGAACTGTGGTCGTAGAGAAGGATGTCCTTTGGCCTGAGGGCAGTGCCTTTGGAGAGGCCTGTGGCTAGAGCAGAGCCCATTTTGCCAGTGCCGATAATGCTGAGGCGCATAGAGTAGCTCTTTGGCACGATTGTTTTAAATTCCAGACTATTCGCAGGGGCGTAAACTTTCGGTTGATGCGCACTCTACCCAAGGCGTAAATAGCGCGAGCGGGAGGTTTTAGTGCGGGGGGCAAATGGGACCAACTAAAAGATGCTCAAGGCATGGCGTGTTTGTGGGGGAATGGGGCTGCTGGATGTGCTTGAAGGAGCTTGGATTTGGGAGGTGAAGTGATGGGCCTGAAATTCTTCGAGATGGTGCTGGGCGGGAAGAAGCAGAAGCCTGTGGAGCGCGCTGGCAGGGAGAGGCAGGCGCACACATCTGACTGCATAGGCGAGTTCGTGTCAGAGTGGGGCTATAAACGGCATTTCAGCAGGCGAGAGCTGGAGGAGAGCGTTGCGCGCATGCATGTTGGCGAGCTGGAGGGCGCGAAGTTCTGTTTCAGGGCTGGCGAGAGGAAAGTAGTGGCGGGCAATCCCATGCTCGAGGCTTCTGTGCGGCAGTGGGAGCCCGGAGTGGATGCATTTGGAATGGTGCCTGCAAGAGGCTTTGAAGTTGTGCGCATTTTGAAAGGCAAGATTGCGCTTACAGAGCACAGCATGTTCAGGCACAAGATGGAGGCCTACTGCGTTGCAGAGCTGAATGCAGGCTCTGTTGTGGGGCTGCCTGCGGGCATAATTTACAGGATAGAGAATAGGGGAAAGGATGCTGCAAGGACATTGCACTTTGTTACCCCGCCTTCGGGCATCATGCCGTGCAGCGACGGCATAAAGAGGCTGTACCAGGCAGGCGGGCTGGCAGTCATCTAGGCTTCGTTTTCTGACGTGCCAAGCTTTTTAAAGGCGGGAAGGCATAGTTTAGAGCCGTTAAGGCGAGGTAAAACTTCGCTTAAAGGCGATGCCGTCATGGTTATGCAAAAATCAGCAAATTCAAGTGCTCGTTCTATTAGTGCCCATGACGCAAAACAGGCGAAAACTGTTGCCCCTTGGCTGAGGAAAGCAGGATTGATTACGAGTGCAATTGGGCTCGGCGTGCTTTCTGTTTTCGGCCATGCGCCGGCAAAGCCGGTCGTGCTTCCTGTGAATGGCAGGCCGGCAATTGTCAGGGATGTTTCTGAATTCTTCGGGGCTAAGACCGCATTTGCCGAGCAGTCGCTGAGCAAGGAAGGGCAGATAAACAAGGAGGAGGCTCTGGCGCTTCTAGATAAGCCGCTCCAGAAGCAGGAAGCAGTGAAGTACAGACTCAGGACTTCGGGGGAGGCAGGGCTGCCGGAAGATATTCGCAACCTTCTCGACAAGGTGGGTGGCAAGGCGTATGTTTCTGACGTTTACATCGGGAGCTACAGAGGCGAGCAGGTTGCAATCGGGCTCCAGGCCGGCTCAACAATAAAAATCAGGATAGGGAGCGCGGATTTCAGCGTTGATTTGACGCAGGATTTCTCAAAGCAGGCCCTTGATCCGGATACTGCAGCTGTTTGGTCAAAGAGCGTGCAGTTCGCAATCGTGAGCTTTGGCTCGAACAAGCTGCCCGCAGTAGTGATAGCGGACAAGGGCGAGGACAGCATGCTTGTTGTCAACATGGTGCAGCTGAATCAGGACCAGATAGGTGTGACTATCAGGCACATCGACATGGTGAACTTCCGCATTTCAGGCGCCTTCTCTTTGTCCACAGTGTCGGCGCGCGAGAATTCGGATTATGTCGTGGCATTCTTCTATGACGAGGTGGAAAGGATGGGCGCTGCGATGCTGTTTGACGGGGGCAGCAATGCGCCTGAGAAATACCTATGCAATATCATGTACTACCCGATTGAAGATTATTCGCCAAAAGCGGCGGATATAAGAATAGCGCCTTACATGAAGAATGGGGAAATGCGGCTCCTGATTGCCGACCCCACATGGATAGGAGATTCGAGGTACGTCGGAAACGGGCTGATGGAAGCCCTTTCAGACATATATCTGGTGGATCCGCAGACGTATGCGGTAAGAAAGTGAAGGGCGACTGGGTGCAATTATGCCGCTGAAAGTGGTGAGCCAGGCTGAAGCAGGCGCAGCAGCGCCTGAGCAGAAGGACAGGACTGCTGAGCAGGTGGCTGCGAATATTGCAGCTAGTGCCAAGCGAACTGGCGCCAATGCTTCGGCAACAGTTGCGGACTGGCAGAACATGACGCCTAAGGACAAGGCCATACGCGACAGGACACAGGATCTCGCAAGCAGCATGATGCAGATAGTGGATGCAAGCCCGGCGTCGCAGGAAGGGAAGGCGCAGGCAGTGGCAGCAACAATGCTTTTTGAGACAAGGAACAAGAATGGGGCGAAGAACCCGCTTTACGGCGATGCGGAAGCATATTACAATAGCCTCACGCAGATTCCCGGGCTGGGGGATGTGTTGGGGCAGAGGCTGCAGATAGACAAGGAGCTTTTCAACTACGTGACAGACATTTCCGCCATAGAAGGCAAGATAAAGCCCGAGTTTGCTGAGCAGCTCAAGCAGAAAAACGCGGAGGAGTTGGAGAAGGTGAAAAAGGGAGAGCTAAGCTACCTGCAGTACAGGCAGAATGCTGACACCGTGCTTTCGCAGCAGGTGCATTCTGACTTCAGCTTCAAGGCTGCCAGCTCATTCCCGTCCGGCTTTTCCGCCTCTGCTTCAAATGTGCCCCGCGTTGTCGGCACCTCGCTCAGCATTGGAAGCCAGCTTGCAAGCGCTGCGCTGGGCGGGCAGATTGCTGCTGCAAGGGAAAAGGCTGGCGGTGCGCCTGCAGGCCCGACACTTGGAAAGTCTGAGGCAGAGGAGGGCGGGTTCCTGATGACTGGCGGCGAGGCGAGCGCAGCGCCCAAGAGCACGCGCGAGGATGCAGGGCAGCTTGATGTGAGGCTCGCGCACCTTGCTGCTGCAGCATTGATGGATGAAAAACCTCTTGCAGAGCAGGAGGCGCGCACGGATAATCTCGTGGCGAGCAACTTGGTGTCTGATGTTGTGGCAAGGAGAAAAGGAAAGGACAACTGGGAAGCTTAGGTAGGTTTTTTCTGAACTGTGGCGGGCAGGGGAGCGGCTTTTTCTGGAATTCAGGGCGGATGAACGAGGGCGCGGCTTTTTCCTGTAGGGAATGCTTTATTTACCTTAGCTGAGATTTCCGCACATGGCGTCCAAGCAGGCGAGCGAGAGCGTGCACAGG
>JBAZVU010000016.1:0-9360 GCA_041660725.1 Candidatus Micrarchaeia archaeon
GGCAACATGCGGACGCCCTACACCCGCCAGGAAATTTCACAAATGGCAACTTGGTGCACTGAACGGGAGCAGGCTTCCAAGAAAGTTGAGAGGTTCATGGTAAAGGCAGAGGCCGCTGTGCTGCTTGCTGGAAAAATCGGGCAGGTTTTCGATGCCATTGTGACTGGGGCTTCTGAAAAGGGCAACTATGCGCGCCTGATTCACCCGCCAGTAGAGGGCAGGATAATGCACCAGATGCGCGGCATCCATGTTGGCCAGAAAGTAAGGGTTCGGCTGGTTAACCTGGACCCTGAGCAAGGGTATGTGGACTTTGAGCTTGTCCGCTGAGAAATATTCTTCAGGCCGTCTTTCCGAGCTGGTCCGCCTGGTGCACAACGCTTGGCCTGACGCCCGAACGCCCCTCGTTTCCGAGGAAACGGCGAGTTGCCTTCAAAAGTCCAGTTTATTGACCCAGCCGGGTATTTTTCCATTTTCAACCTTGTCATACTGCGGCCAATAGGGCTTGATGTCGATTATCGGCGTGCCATCCAAAATGTCCAGGCCTTTTACCTTTATTTTGTTCCCTTCGTGCGCCATCAGCCTCACGGTCGTAATCGCAATTGGGTTCGGCCTTTGTGGGCAGCGGCAGGAAAAAATTCCGACGACCGGAACATTAGGGTTGCCTTGCGGTTGATGGGCTATCACGTGCTCCTTGACCCTATCCATCCAATATACTATGATAACGTGGGAATAATCTTCTATGCCCTTCAGCGCCCCTGCGAACTTCTCGTCAACGATTATCTCGGAGATTTCCTCTGCAAAATTGCCGAATCTCGGCTCCTTGACGTTATTTTTTACAAATCCTATGGGTTTCAACGTGATCTCTTTCATGGTAGTCACTACCGCTCATCCAATATAAATATCTTATCAGACCGTCCGTCTATCCTCATCGAACCTTGCGGTTCTCGGTGATCACCTTTATCATCACGGTTAGATTTCCCCGCCGAATCATTTTAACCTTTTTCGGCAGAACCATTTTCATGCAAAAGGAAGTCCAGCGCGCAGAAGGGCGCGGAAAAACTGAGGCGGGCTGGCTGCACAGCAGGCACAGCTTCAGCTTCGGCGAGTATTATGACCCGGGCAAAATGGGCTTTGGCACGCTGCGCGTGCTCAATGATGATGTGATTGGGCCGGGCAAGGGCTTTGGCACGCACCCGCACGACAACATGGAAATTATCACCATTGTGCTTGAGGGCGAGCTTGCGCACAAGGACAGCGAGCGCAATTCAGGGGTGCTGAAGCACGGGGACGTGCAGGTTATGTCAGCTGGCTCGGGCCTGACTCATTCTGAATACAACAATTCGAACAGCAAGCATGTAGCCCTGCTGCAAATATGGGTGGAGACTAAAGAAAGGGACATTGTGCCGAGCTATGGCCAGAAAACATTTGTGGCAGCTGCAAAGCGCAACAAGTTCGTGGCAGTGGCGTCGGGCATGAAGCACAAGGGCGCGCTGCACATCCACCAGGATGCAGTGCTGTCGCTTGCATTGCTTGACAAGGACTGGGAAATTGATTATGTTCCTGCAAAGCCCGATGCAGGGCGCGGCGTTTACCTGTTTGTAATAGAGGGCAGGGTAAAGGCGGGCAACGAGGTTCTCGGAAAGCGGGATGCAATTGGAATTGCAGGCTGCCAGAAGCTCAGCATAGAGGCGCTGAGGGATTCTGAGCTGCTTGTGATAGAAGTGCCGATGCAAAGCAGATGAGGGCATTGTCTGCGCGCCCATAACAAATTTAAGGGATGCATGCGGTTTGGATGCATGGAAGGCACTGACAGGCGCGAACTGTCTCTTTTCGACTGCGTGATGCTCGGCGTTGGCAGCGCGCTGGGCCCTGAAATATTCCTGCTGCTGGGCCTTGCTGCCGCGCTGGCAGGCACGCAGGCAGTGCTGTCCATAGCCATCGCATTTGTGCTTGCACTGCTCGTGGGCCTTTGCTATGCAGAGCTTGCAACAGCAATACCGACCTCGGGAGCTGACTATGTTTTCGCGAGGCGGGCATTCAAGGGCATGCTGCCGTTCATCATCGGCTGGATAGTCTGGTTCGGGAACATGGTGTATGCGGCATTCAATGCAATTGCAGTCGCATACTTCCTGAAAATACTGATACCAGTGCCAGTAGGCCTGACTGCCATCTCATTCGTGGCTGCTGCAGGGCTGCTGCTTTACCTGGGCATAAGCGCGCTGAAGCGCGTGCAAAATATTATGGTTGCCGGCCTGATCGTCCTCCTTGCGATATTTGTTTATGCATCCTTTGGCACTGGGGACTGGTCGTATCTTTCAAGCATCATGCAGGGGAACCTGGGCGCAACAGTCTCAACTGCAGCGCTTCTTTTCATTGCATTCATAGGTTTTGAGGACATCATCTCGGTTTCCTCCTCGGTCCGGGAGCCGAAGAAGACAATACCGCGCGCCATAGTCCTGACGCTCGTTGTCCTGCTGCTGATTTACATCGCTGTCTCGCTTGCTGTTTTTGCAATTCTTCCGCTTTCCGCAGTGGCTGGCTCTGAAAATGCAGTTCTTGATGCAGCTACTGTTGCGCTGGGCGAAAGGGGCAGGCTGCTCTTCAGCATTGCAGGCCTGCTGGCAATTGCAACATCGCTCAATGCAGCCATGACTGCTGCAACAATGAATGCAACAGCCCTTGGGCGAGACGGATACCTGCCCCGCGTGCTTGCAAAGGAAGGCCCGCACGGCACTGCGGCAATTGCGATTTTGGCAAGTGCGGCCATCATAACTGTCTTCGCGGCAACAGAGGCAGTTGCATTCGTCGCATACCTGACTGACTTCGCCTATTTTGTGGCAATTGCAATATCAGTGCATGCGCTGATGGTGCTGAGAAAGAACCAGCCCATGCTGGAGCGGCCTTTCAGGGTTCCGTTCTATCCGTATGTCCCGTACGCTGCCATTGCACTCAGCCTCATTGCCATATTCTTCATGCAGTCGCGGGCATTGCTGATAGGCATGCTTTGGCTGCTGGCAGGCATACTTGCCTACTATATTTACGTGATAGGCCTGAACCGCATGAAAATCGCAATGGGCGGCATCATGCTTTTCCTCTCTGCACTGGGATTCACGGCCTATTTCATGATAGATGCGGGGCTGTTTGACCTGCCCAAAATAAGGTCGTTCAACACTAACGGCGTTGTCCTGCTGGCTGCAATTGCGCTTTTCGCAGCTGCGCTGTACCTGATTATTTTCACGGGCAGGAAGGCAGCGCTATCCCGCAAGAAGCGCAAGGCCGGCCAATAGGTGAATCACGGCAAGAAGGCCCAGCCCTATTTCAAGCAGGAGCTCGATGTTCTTCGGGAAGTCTGTTGTGAAAACCCCGAAGAACAGCAGGAAGAAGGCAGTGGCGCTGATGGTGCCGAGCAGCAGGAGTATTCCGCCGAATGCCAGCCCGAACCTTTTTAGAACGGACAGGAAGTATATTTTTTCTGCCACGCGCTGGACGTGCTTGGCCTGCTCCACGATGTCGCCAACTACATCGATGTCCGACTGCAGTTCATCCTCCTGGCTTCCGCCGGAAGGCTCATCACTGGTTGCCGTGTCAGATTTCCGTGAGCTCTTGAATAAGTCTTCAGGCAGGCTTGAATCTGCTGGTTTTTTCATAATCTACCATGCAAGCAGGTGTTTAAAATAATTTGCTGGCAGGAAAGGGAGGCCTAGCCTATCTGCTGCAGCAAAGTTTGGCGGTCTACTGGAAGTTCCAGCCCCAGAACCTTGTGTATGTAGATGAATATGTCCACTGCGCGCGTCTTTTCCATCTTGCTCTTCTGCACTATTTCGCGCACAGTGCCTTCCTTGCCTATCAGCTCGTAGATGAGCATGCCTTCGCGCCCGTACTTCTTGTAGATGGCGAGCCCGTCATCGCCATATTTCACACGCACTTCCTTGGGCTTGAGCGGCCGCATGAGCGCGCCGCCGCGCCTGCCGAGGAATGCAAGAAGGACGTCAAGCTGCTCCATGGACGCGCCGGTTACTGAGGCGAGCTGCACCACGTCGCTCTGCCCGTCCATTGAATTGTAGGCCTTGAGGCCGAATGACGGGAAGCGCAGGAGAAGCTCGCCCTGCAGCATGAGGTCCTTGATGAAGCCCTGGTTGTGCTTGATGGGCAGGTCTATTGGCACTGCCTCTGCCTCTATTGTTTCCTCTGCCTCGCGCTTTTCCTCGAGCATCGGCTCAAAGCGCGGCTTGGGCTTCTCGGGCTCTGCCTTTTCCTCAACTGGCTTCTCGAGCCTTATGATGCCCTCCTTGTCCATGAACTCCAGAATCTCAACGAGCTTCACTTCGCTGATGCCTGTTTCGTTCAAGATTTCCTCTGCTGTTTTCTCGCCGTCTATCAAATTATAGACAGTGAGGCCTATGCGCCCGAATTTCTGGTAAATTGTTTTTTCAAGGGGGCTGAGAGTAGAAGTTGGAATTTCCCCGCCAGGTGCAGCAGGGCCTGCTGGCCTTACCTCTGTTATCATTTCCTCCGAGGGCCTGCTGTAACCAGAATAGGGTGCGCGCGGCGCTGCTGGCGCATAAGATGAGGGCTGTGCCGGAGGAGCGTATGGAGACGGCGCTGGAGCTGATGGCTGGGGAGCTGGAGAGTAGGGTGATGGCGTTGATGCGGGCCTTTTTGTTTCAGGCTCAGGCACAATCACTTCCTGCTCGCGCTGGGATATTTCAGTCACTATTTCATGCTCTGCCTCTGCCTTGCGCATGCTTTCGTAAGTGGGCTTTGGAGCCGGCACAATGGCTGCATGCTGCACGCTGATGAGGTGGTTTGCGTCCATGAAGTCAAGGAGCTCCATCAGCTTGGCCTCATCCATGCCCAGCTGCATTAGCAAATCGCGCGCCCTGATGCCGGGCGAAATCGCGGCGTAGGCGCGCACGCCGTCACCGCCGAATTGCTTGTATATGAGGCTCTCGTTCCTGAATTTGTCGAGCGGTCCCTGCTCGTTTTTCTTCAGGACTTCCTCCAAGTCCTCTGCCATGAAATGCACCAACTTGCTGCTCAGGCCTGGCCGCCTGGCTTTGCGCCCTCGCTTGTTTTTTTCTCGTCGTACTCGGCCTCGAAGACAGTTCGCGTTGCAATCATGCCCCTGTCCTCGAGGAAGCCGATTATCTCAAGGAAGCGCGCCTCTGGTATCGCAAGCTCGTTGCGTATTTCCTCCGCATTCTTCTTCCCGTCAACCTTGATGTAAACCTTCACGCCCAGGTCCCCGAATTTCTCGGAAAGCACCTGCTCGGCCTTGAAGCGCTCGATTGCGTGCAGCTCCTTTCTTGATGGTATGATTCCAAGTAGTTCTTCGCCCATTTCAGCACCATGCGGATAATGCCACGAAACCTTTTTATATCAGGGATTTAAATTACTTCCCGTGATGATACGAGGTAAATCTGAGACGCAAGTCTGTGAAGAAGGGTTAGAGTCCTGATTTCCATGTTTTCAAGGGGCGCATTGTTCGCAATCCTCGTTGCGTTCGTGCTTCTTGCCGGATGCCCTGGGCAGCAGGTGCCGCCCGCGCAGGTGCCGGCGCCCCAGCCGATTCCGCCCATCGATACTGGCCCGGACATACCGGTGCTGCAGCCCGGCTGCCTCGTGAAAGTGGGGGCGGACCGGGATGCGTGCTTCAAGCAGGAGGCATTTGACACCGGCGACACGTCGAAGTGCTATCTCATAATGGACAGCCTGGCGAAGGAGGAGTGCATTTACGTGTTTGCGCTCACCCATCCGGAGCTGTGCATTGATTTGACCGGCCCGCTTGCAGATGACTGCTACTATAATGCGGCCAACATGACAGTGTCGGAGGCGGAGTGCGCCAAGATTGCGGATGCAGTGAAGAGAAGCGCGTGCGAGGGGATGTTCAGCGGGCCGTGCGATGCCGTGAGCCCTGTTGGATACAACCGCTCGTTCTGCGAGGCATCTGCAACGCATGATGTTTCCAAGTGCCAGGACGGCAGCGAGTTTGCGGATGCGTGCACTTTTGATTATGCAATGAAGTTCAAGGCCAGGGGCGCGTGCGACAAGATATCGTACGACGCTGTGAAATACGCGTGCCTCGGCACGCTCTCAGATGACGTTTCCTACTGCAGCAGCGTGAACGTGACTGAGAAGACGGATTTGTGCAAGACCATCATGGCAGGGGAGCTCGGCGATGCGGGCGTGTGCGCAGGCATAACCCTCGGCAGCACCGGGCAGTACAAGTACTCCGTGCAGGGGACGGTAAGCTACATTGTGCAGTGCTATGCGAATGTGGGAATCAAGCTCAGGAATTCCACTGTGTGCGAGCAGATGCAGAGCGGCATTGACAGGGATGGATGCTACGATGCGGTTGCGCGCGGCACCCTTGACCCCGCGCCTTGCAGCAAGATATACACGAGCGTCAGCCTGGACGGCACGCCGCTCATAACCACCAAGCACGACGGGTGCTACCGCGATGTTGCGAAGGCACTGGGCGACCCGAGGGTGTGCAACCCGATAATCGAAAAAATAAGCAGGGACAGGTACTGCTATTTGCAGATAATATACGGCAGGACGGCGGAGAACGGGCCGGCCTACAACTTCACTCTCGAAATGTGCAAGGGCATAGTGGACACGAACAGAAAGTGGACGTGCGTGAGCGAGTATGCGAAGAGAGTGCAGGACCCGGCGCTGTGCCTGCTGATAACTGATGATGCGCAGTTCGGCGCGACGAGGAACGCGTGCCTGGATGCGTCAAGGGGAAGCATGAAGCGCATGGACTACCTTGAGTGCAAGGCCTACCAGAGCACTGAGCAGCAGGACTCGTGCTACCGCGATGTTGCGAAGAACACCGGCAACCCGGCAATATGCAATTACATAAGCGATGACATTACGAGGAACACCTACTGCTACATGGATTTGATACAGGGCCAGAATGTCACGCTCGCGCAGTGCCAGGCAATAAGCGATTACAATGTGAAGTGGCTATGCGTGTCGGATTTGGCGCAGAGGACCAATGACAATGCGCTGTGCCAGACAATACCGAAGAATGTAACTGTCACTGTTGCCAATGACGTTTACACTTCAACTACAGCCATTAAGGATGACTGCGTGCGCTCGACTGGCGGCTGACTGGAAAGAAAATTAGCTGCTTACTCTGCCTTTTCGCCCTCAGATTCAGCTTCCTCTGACTTCTTCTTCCTCGGCTTCTTTGCTGCCTTTTCCTCAGAAGGGGCGGGCGCTGGTGCCGGTGCAGGGGCGGGCGCTGCAGGCTCTTCAGCCTGCGCTTCCAGAGGCACGTCGAATTCCTCGAGCGTGTGGCCGAATTCCGCGTCTGAGCCTACAAGGCCCTTGGCCTTCGCGGCCTCGCGCGCAAGCAGGAAGAATATGAGCGCCAGGGACTTTTTGCCCTTGTTGTTGCACGGCACCACCCAGTCCACGAAGCGCGTGGAGTTGTCGGTGTCGCACAATGCTATTACAGGTATGCCGTTCTGCGCAGCCTCCCTTATCGCCTGCCTCTCGTTCTTCGGGTCGCAGATTATCAGGAGCTTTGGCTCGCAGAAGTCCGGCCTTACCGGGTTGGTTGTGCGCCCGGGCACAAAGCGGCCCTGTATTATGTTGGTGCCAGTTATCTGCGCGAACTTCGCAGCTGCCATCGACGCATAGGTGCGCGAGGCTATCACGTAAACAGATGAGGGCTCGAAGCGCGAGAGCATGCGCGCAGCGTACCTTATGCGCTCGTCCACCTTCTTGAGGTCGAGCACGTACAGCTTGTCCTGGCGCGCCTTGTAAATGTACTGCTTCATGTCAGGCGTCTTCAGCTTCGTGCCTATGTGTATGCCCGACTCAAGGTACTTTTCCTGCGCTATCAGCAAATCGCTCATTCCAAACCACCTTTAATTTTCATCAGCATCATTTCGGTCAGCAACATGGGGCCGCCGAGATTTGAACTCGGGTCGCCAGCACCCCAAGCTGGAAGCATACCAGACTAGCACACGGCCCCCTTACGGCCTACAGCCGCTCGTAATTCAGCACCTCGCTGCTTATGTCAACGTGGCTGAGGAACATGCGCCTGCAGCAGTATCTCTTGATGCCCATCTTGTCCAGCGCGTCCGCGGGCTTTGACTTCTTCAGCATGTCCTTATAGTCCTCGTACTTGTCCCCTATTACGGAACCGCACGTGAAACACCTTACTGGGAACAGCATGTTTTCACCCCGCTCACCTGTACGACTTCTGGAACCTTGCGCGCGCCTTCGGGCCCTTGTACTTCTTCGGCTCAACGCGCCTTGCATCTTCCACCAGCATGAACCTGTCCCGCTCGACCATGCGGCCCTTGAGCTCCTCGCTGCCCGTGAACTTCACGATGCCGCGCGCTATGGCCTGCCTTGCAGCCTCTGCCTGCCCGCTCGGGCCTCCGCCGTAGACGCTCACGTCTATGTCGAGGTCCTTTGCCAGGTCTCCGGCCATTTCAAGAGGCTCACTTATCATGCTCTTCAAGTACCTGTTCGAGAGGGATTCAAGCTTGAATGAGTTAATGCGCACTACGCCCTTGCCCTTCTTCACGCTTGCGCGGGCAACGCTCTCCTTGCGCTTTCCGCGCGAGAGAGCAACCTGCACCTTCTTGCGCGAGATGCGCGGCTTTGCCTCCTTCTTCTGCTGCTGGAGCGAAGAGTCTGGAGCAGGAAGCTCGGCTGCCTCGGCAGCATGCGCCACTGGCTTCGGTGCGCCCTTTTTTGCATTTGTCGTCATTGCTTTTGCCATCGTAAATCTACCTCTTGGGCTCATATGGTTCGTAGCCGAGGCGCTTGCACAGGTCTGCCACGGTTATCGTGCGCGCGTGCAGCGCTTCCTTCATCTTTGTCTCGACCTTGGTTGTCTTCGAGAGCGAGAGCTCTGGCGGCACACCCATGTAAACGCGCAAATTCTTGTATGCAATCATGCCTCGCGGCTTCTTGAAAGGCAGCATGCCGCGGATGATGCGCTTGACGAGCATGTCGGGCCTGCGCGGCCAGTGAGCCGAGTGCGTCGGGTTTGACTTGTCCTTCTGCAGGCGCCTGCGCGCGTATTTTGAAACTGTTACAGCGGGCTCGCCTGAAATCACGGCCTTCTCCGCATTCACGACGCTCACCTTCTCGCCCTTCATTAGCAGCTTTGCTACAGACGAGGAGAGCCTTCCGAGCACGGAGTTTTCCGCATCAAATATCATCATTTCAACCACACCAGTTCACTAAACCATTATTGAAATTCCAGTTCCCTTCGCGTTCTGCGTTGCAAGCTCGCTTATTGTGAGGCACTTGCCGCCCGCACGCGCTATTGCGGCCTTTGCGCCTGCGCTGAAGCCCAGTGCTGCCACGGAGACAGGCGCTGCGATGTTG
>JBAZVU010000016.1:9383-12916 GCA_041660725.1 Candidatus Micrarchaeia archaeon
AATTACCTTGCCGGGCACGAGTGCAATTGTTCCAGTCGGCACGAGAGACGCAAGCTTTGCCACGTCAACTTCTGCCATTGAGCGGTGGGGCTTTGAGAGGTGCCTGGCTACTGCTGCCCAGAACGGCGCCTTCTGCGCCTTCGACAGCTTCTCGAGCCTTATTATGAGGCCCGCAATGCCTTCATCGGTTTTCATTCGTTTCATGCACATCACTTTCGAATCTTTCAGAACAAATGCGGGGGAAGGGATTTGTTCCACGTTTTCTTTTCCCAAGGCTTTTCTTTTCGGAAAAGAAAAGGCTTGAACCCTCGCAGCCACTAAAGGCACAGGAGCCTCAGTCCTGCTCATTTGACCTGGCTCTGACACCCCCGCGAAAGGAACCAAGGTTCCTTTCAGACCTCCTTCATTATTCTTATTTTTCCTCAAGCTGGGCGAGGAATTCATCGCACTTTGACACGAGTATTTCCCCGGTCTTGAGCATGACTTCGGGCGCAGACATCTGCCCGAATGATTCAACTGTGAACTTGAACTCGCTGTTCTTCTCGTCGAAGCCGTAGGAGCACATGCAGGCCTGGAATTTGCCGTGCTCGCGCCCCCTGCCGAGCTTTGCGCGGGCCTCGAGCCTCACGCGCTGCCCCTCGGTAAGCTCCATCAGCGGTATTTTCTTTGTTGAGCAGGCAACCCCGCGCTCAGTGCTCGTGAGGTCCTTTGAGTATATTATGCCAGGGCCCTCGGCCGAGAGCTTGAACAGCACCTCGTCGTCCGCAGTGTAGCCGTCAGGCGTCTTGATTGGTATGAGGCCGATGCGGTTTGCAATGTACTCGTCGAAGAACACTGAGTTGTTCTCGTACATTGTCACTGCGTCTATTGCAAACACCGGGACCTGCCCCATGCTGAGGCGCCTTATTGCATTCGCTAGCGCCACTCCCGCGCCCTTGAGCGTGAATGACATGTGCATTTCGTCGTCGCTTATCTTGGCGTTTTCGACTTTCATGTTTGCACCTCGCATCCTTACACGCGCCTTCCGCGCCTGCCGCCTGCCCTCTTTGTAGTGTCAGTTGGTATTGGAGTCACGTCCTCTATCCTGCCTATTCTCAGGCCCGAGCGCGCGAGCGCGCGCACTACTGCCTGCGCTCCTGAGCCGGGCGTCTTTTCGCTGTGGCCGCCGGGCGCGCGTATGCGCACGTGTATGCCGGTGAGGCCGCGCATCTTCGCCTGGTCAGCTGCCTTGAATGCAGCCTGCATTGCTGCGTACGGCGAGCCCTCTTCGCGGTCGCTCTTCACTATCATGCCGCCGCTTGCCTTTGCAATTGTCTCGGCGCCGCTCATGTCAGTAATCGTGATGATGGTGTCGTTCTTCGATGAATAGACGTGCGCAATGCCCCAGTGCTCATCGCGCCTCAGCAAAGGCTTTGGCGCTGCAACTGGCGCTGCTGCAGGCGCTGCGGGTGCCGGCGCTGCTGCCGGTGCAGGGGCGGCTTCGGCCTTTGCAATTGTTTTTGCTTTTTCATCTTCAGCCATCATAATCAACTCTCTAAATCATTCATGCTGCTGCTTCCTTTGGCGCGGCATTTCCTTCTGCAGCAAGCTCGTCAACAGTTGAGCCGTGCCTCTTGAGCTCCTTGGGCTTTGGCATCGGGTCGCTCAGGTCAATGTTCTTGTAAAGTGCAATTGCCTTCTCCTCGTTCATGGGCACCACGTAGCTCGGCGATGAGACCTTGGAGCCGTTCACTGCAATGAAGCCGTGCGTGATGAGCTGGCGCGCCTGGTTCATGCTCTTCGCAAGGCCCAGCTTCTGCACGCGCGTCTGCAGGCGCCTCTCAAGAATGTGCCTGATGTCAAGCGTAAGCAAGCCGTCGAGCGTTGTGCCTTCCTTTGCAAAGCCAAGGCGTATGGCGCGCTTCAGGAGCGGCTCGGCCAGCGTCACGCCAGCATCGCCCAATGAAAGGAATTTGCGCGCCTCTCCGCGGATCTTTCGCAGCTCAGTGCGTGCAATCCAGAGCTCGCGCGCATTCTTCAGGCCGAACTCCTTCTTGAGGCCGTGCTCCTCTGTAATGCGCTGCGTGTTCCACAGGCGCTTCGGCGTCTCGTACTTCCTGCTGAGTTTTCTTGGGTCTCCCATTATCGTCACCGTTCATCAGTTTACTTCTTGGGCGCTTCCTTCTTGGCCTCTGGCTTTGCGCCGCCTGCTGCCGGCTTTGCTCCGCCCGCTGCTGGAGCGCCCGCCTTCGGCGCTGCTGCGCCCGCGCCGCCCTTCGGCACTGCTGCTGCGCCTACTTTCGGCGCTGCGCCCTTGCCTTCAGCGCCTGCTGCCGGCGCTGCTCCCGGCGCTCCGGGCTTGCCTGCCTCTGCTGCAATTGCGCCGGCCTTGGCCGCGAGCACAGTCTTCCTCAGCACGCCTACAGTCATGCCGGTCCTGCCAGTGCTGCGTGTGTGCTGTCCGCGCACCTTCTGCCCGTACAGGTGCCTGTATCCGCGCCAGGTGTTCATTCCCTTGTCGCCGTCAATGTCCTGGCCCACGTAGAAGCGCACGTCGTTGCCTATGAGCTGCAAATCCTCGCCGGTCGTCGGGTCCATGCGCCTGTTGAGCATGAATGAGGGGACACCGTACTTTGTCGGGTGTATGAGCATGTCCTCGAGCTTTGCCATCTGCTCTTCTGTAACTAGGCCTACAACAATGTCATTCGGAAGCTTCAGATCAGTAATTGCAATGTCGCCGAGAATCGCGCCGAGCCTCTCGCCCACGCCGCGCACGCGCATGATTGCCCTTCGCAGCGGCATCTCGCCCTTCAGGTCCTTGCCTGCAAGGCGCACGATTCCCCTGAAATTCTCACCGTAATCTTTCTTCGGCGCTGCAGATGCTGCTTTCTGGGGCGGGCCCTGCGGCTTCGGCGCGCCCGGCTGTGCAGGCGCTGCATGCGGCTGCTTCGGCGCGTCCGCTGATTGGGGCTGCTTTGCACCGCCGTGCGGCGCGCCATGCGGTTGTGAAGATTTCTTCTCGTCCATGAAACCAACTTCAGTCAAATCAAAACGCCGGGGATGGGATTTTTAGGCGGCCAATCCCGGTTCTTTTCCCGGGGGCTTTTCTTCCTAAGAAAAGGGCCCGAACCCATAAGCCCTTGCGGGCATATGCTACCCGGCACATTCTCTAAGAGGTATGAAACTTTTCATCAAAAAAGTTTCTTTCCAGGCATACGCGATACCAGGTTCCGCCACCCCGGCACAAGCTTCCCGCCGACGCGGAAAGCTGTCCCTTCCTGCAAAACAGGAAGTGGACAGGTCTGATTATTGCACTAGTTAAGTATATAAGGCTTTTTAAGCCTCCGGCACCCCCTTCTCCGCCGTAGTTTCTGGGGATTCCTCCTTCTTTTTCCAGCCCCTTGGGTAGGTGCCGGCCCTCATGACCACGCGCACAGTGCTTGCCGCGAGGCCTTTTGTCCCGCTTTTCATGGCTTCCACACCCATCAGGGCCTTGGCCACTGCCACGAGCTCGCCCTTCAGGGTCATGAGCGCCACAGTGTCAGCTTCCTTGA
>JBAZVU010000017.1:0-12461 GCA_041660725.1 Candidatus Micrarchaeia archaeon
TCAGGCGGCCCCCTTTTTCTGGGCTTTTTCTTGCCAAAGTGGTCGAGCTCCTTCTCATCCCCCGGCACCACAATCACCGCGTTCTCCAGCACGCCATCAGCGCGCCTGGGGTTGCGCAGCATTTCAGTAAGGCCAAAGCTCTCGACAAAGCCCACGTCTGCATCATGCTTGCGCACAACATAGACAATGGAGTTCTCCCTAGTAGTGATATTGCCTTCACTATCGAGAAAAGCAACGCGTTTGAGCATCTGGTCACCGATACCTGCAGCTAGACTGGCGTGAGCCAGCTTAAATACCTGCGGTTTTTGCCCTGAATTATCTCATGGTAAATATTCGCAAGCTTCTGCGTTACAGGGCCTGCCTCGCCCTTCCCTATAACCTTGCCATCAATCTCAACAACAGGCTCCACCTCGCTTGCAGTGCCTGTCACGAACACCTCGTCAGCCTTGAGCAGCTCCTCAGGCCTGATCTCCCTCTCCGCAAATTTCATTTTTTCATCGCGCGCAATCTGAATCACGCTCTCCCTGGTAATTCCTCCAAGAATGGACGCATGCGGCGGGGTAGTCACAAGCTCTCCATTGAAAACAGCAAAGATGTTGGAAGCCAATCCTTCGCTAATCATGCCGCGATGGTCCAGCAGCAGGCCATAGTCATAGCCCTTTTTCTCAGCCTCAAGAGCAGCCAAATAGCTAGTGGCATAATTGGCAGCGCACTTTGCATTTGCAGGCAGGGCATTGGGCGCTGGCTTTCTCCACGAGGAAACAGTGCACCGCAGCCCCTTCTTGCCCTCCCACTTCTCAATGCTCCCCTTCACAGGCAGCGCGAATATCGTCAGCTCTGTTGAAGGCTGCCTCTTCGTAGGCGAAGGATTCTTCCAGCTCCCGAAGTAGAACAGGGGCCTCACATAGCTTGCCCCGAGCTTGTTCTTCCTGACAGTCTCCACTATTGCATCCTCAATCTGCTTCTTTGAAAAAGAGTGCGTCATGTCGTAAATGGCAGCTGACTTCAAAAAGCGCTCAACATGCTCGCCCAATCTGAAGAGAAAAGGCTTGCCATCAATCTCGTAGGACCTGATGCCCTCGAACATTGCCACGCCATAGTGCAGGCTCCAGGTCGTAATATGGACGTGCGCATCCTCCCACCTCACCCACTCGCCATTGTGCCACACCCAGTCGCACCTTGGTCCATCCATGAAAGAGCCGAGTTTAGGCATACACTCACCGGACTAGAAATCGTCGGGGCTGTTAATAAACCTACTTACTTCGGGAAGGTTTCAATGTGCAAATACTCCAGTGAATTGTCCGCAATTCCGTGGTAGGCAGCTGCAATTTCCAGTGGCTTGTTCTTGCGGCCAAGAATAATCTCAGCGTCATTCTCCTGGTAAATCTGCAAAACATCCCTCATCATGAGCTCAGCCATCTGCTTCGGGTCCGCGCTCACTACTGAAAGGATATAGCCCCCGCCCTCCTGCCGCGCTGCCTTCAGCAGGCCAGTATCAAGCATCTCGCGCACAATGTCTACCTCAAGCGCATGCTCATGGCCGTGCGCCATGTACTTCACATCCGACTTCCCATCCCACTCCTTGCCATCCATTGCCTTCAGGCCAGCAGCAAAGCCGCAGGACTCATGGCCTACAATAGTAAAGCGGGTTGTCTTCGGGTCCTTCAGCATCTCCACAATCTCCCTCTCATTCCTGTCCCAAACCAAAGTAGCTCCAAAAGTCTTCACAACGCGCCTTGCATCAGGATTCAGCTTCCAGCCATTGAACCTCTTGTCCATGCAGCCCCAGAGCACCTCGCCCTCAGCCTCGCGCCTCTCAGCTGCAAGCTTCCTGTACTCCTCGCCCAGCGGGCCTGCATGAATGTCTGCCTTGAGCGCCATCCTGCCCAGCGCCTCAGCGCACTGCTCCTCAAGAGCATTGCCCATGCCGAGCAATATCCAGTTCACAAGGCTGGGCTTGTCATGCTTCAATATCTTCAGCCCGTTTTCAGAAGCCTCCAAATTGCCGACAACCCTGTTCACGCCGCTCTCCATGTCATAAACAGTGCCGAAAACAAGAACCTCCTTCCTGCCTATCTTCCCTGCAATCTCAGGGTGCCTGCCTTCCTCTGAAATAATGTGCGCAATATCCCCAAGGCCCTTTGTAACAGTGCGCTCTGCCTCAATCTCATCCACCCCGTTCTTCCCATAAGCCTTCACAACTGCAATGAACTTCAAGCGCTCAGTGTGCTGCAGGGCATAGAGCGCAGGAGGCCACATCCCGCCATTGCGCGACTCCATTGTAATCGCGAGCATTCCTCCCCTTGCCCTGCCCTCGCCATCAACTTCCGAGCCAATGCTCAGCAGCACAGCAGGGTCAATCTGCGATGAGGAGAAGCATATGCCGTCAGGCACCTGCCCGCCAGTAGGCCTCGCCTTCCCCTGCCCTTCCATGTACTCGCCAAGCTGAAGCTGCGCAAGTAGCGCATCCACATCCTCAACAGCCCTGCGCACCAAATATTTCCCATGGCCATTCTGGATTCCGGCCTGCGCCTCAAGCTCCAGCGACGCCTTGGGTTCCGCCAGCCTCTCAGGAGTTTTTGCCTGCAGCCCGCTCTCAGAAGCAGCATTTTTCACAACCTGCGCCAGTGCCAGTTCAATGAAGATGCGCCTCTGGTAGGCCTTGAACTCTGAGAATCTTGCGAAAAAGTCAGGCTCATTTTTCAGGAGCTTCTCGACCATGGGGCGGTTGGCCTTGCCAACAGCCCCCCTAATGTTCTCGCGCCAGTCAGCCAGTGCAGCCTCCCTTGCCCTTGAATAGAACTCCAGCATCCTCTTTACGGACACGCCGTGCGCCCCATTCTCCAGGGGCCGCTTCTGCGGCATTGCACCAGCGCTTCCACTGCCTCCGCCGTCGCGTGCGCTATGGAGTTTGGTCTTGAATATCATAGTATCGTCGCCTTCACAACTAGTGCTAAAATATGCCAAAGCACCTATTTAAAGCTGAGCTATATAGCTAGAATCAGGTGATTTTCGTGGCATCCAATGACCCGCTATCTTCGCTCATGGACGGCAATTCCGCCTATGCCAAAAAGGCTGACAAAAAGCTCCTTGCCTCCCTAGTCAAGGACGGCCAGCACCCCCTAGTAATGGTGCTCAGCTGCTCAGACTCCCGCGTTCCAGTTGAATTGATATTTGATGCAAAGCAGCCTGGCTCCATATTTGTAGCGCGCAATGCAGGCAACCTTGCAACTTACGATGTAGTGGGCAGTGCCGAGTACGCAGCCGAGCATCTGGGCATAACGAAACTAGTTGTCCTGGGGCACACGAACTGCGGCGCAGTAAAGGGCGCAATGGCCGGCAACCATGCGCATGGCGCTCTGGGCAAGGTGCTTGCGCACATTGAGCCTGCTGTTGAGAAATCAGGCGGGGACATGCTCAGGGCAATTGAGCTGAATGTCAAGAACCAGATAATCGAGCTCATGCACCAGAGCGAGGTCATAAAAAAGGCCAGCGACACAGGCAAGCTCGAAATAGTGGGAATGATTTACGAGCTCGAAACAGGCAAGGTCAGGCGCATCTGACGTTCGGGTTTTATTAAGAAGCTCTAGCCTATACTAGGTTGGATTTGATTTCCATGGACAAGGCGGAAAAGCTCAGGTACGAAATGCGGCGCAAGATGCGCGCCCTAAAGGACATCAGGGGCAGCGGCACAGAGCTCATCTCAGTCTACATACCTCCCACTGGCCAGATAGCTGACACGAGCAACAAGCTCAAGGAGGAATACGGGCAGGCTGGCAACATCAAGAGCAAGAGCACGCGCAAGAACGTGCAGGAAGCTCTTGACAAAATCATCCAGTACCTGAAAATCTTCCGCAAGCCTCCTGAAAACGGCCTCGCAATCTTCTGCGGCAACGTGTCGAAGAACCAAGGCCACCCGGACATCCAGCTCTTCTCCATCGAGCCCCCTGTAGAGCTCAATGTGCAGATGTACAGATGCGACTCCAGCTTCATGCTCGACCCCCTTGACAGCATGCTCGAAACCTCGCAGGCCTACGGCCTTGTTGCCATAGACGGCCGCGACTGCACTCTCGCCATCCTGCGCGGCAAGAATACCAAAGTTGTAAGGCGCCTCCACTCTCTTGCGCACTCAAAAGTGCACAAGGGCGGGCAGTCAGCCCGCAGGTACCAGCGCATAGTTGAGGAGGAAATCGAATACTACTACAAGAACGTGAGCGAGAACATGGACGAGGTTTTCCTGCCCTCAGGCATAAAAGACATCATAGTTGGCGGGCCCGGCCCAGTAAAGGAAAACTTCGTGAAGCTGAAGCACTTCAACTACCAGTTCAAGATTCTCGGCGTAGTTGACACTGGCTACACTGACGAGTTCGGCATAAAGGAGCTAATGGACAACTCGGAAGGCATCATCAATGAGCAGGAAAGCGTGCGCGAAAAGGTGCTTGTTGAAAACTTCATACGTGAAATATCGCGCGAGGGGCTTGCAACTTATGGCTATGAGAAAGTGCGCGCAGCCATAGATAGCAGCCAGGCCTCCAAGGCGCTCATCTCCGAGGCCCTCAACCTCTACCGCATTTCCTACAAGTGCACGCAGTGCAGCAGGCTGTTTGACGCTCTTCTGGAAAAGGACGCTCCTGATGCCAAGTGCGACCAGTGCGGCGGCAAGGCGCAGGAAATTTCAAAAATAGACGCCATCAGCGAGCTCATTGAACTTGCGGAAAAGAGGAATGTGGAGCTGGACTTCATTTCAGTGGAAACAAACTCAGGCCAGCAGTTCCTCTCAGGCTTCAATGGCATGGGCGCGTTCCTGCGCTACCGCTAGTTTCTATCTGCCCTTCTTCTTTTTTGAGGCCAGCTCATCCTTCAAGCTCATTATGTCCTCGTAAAGCTCGTGGAACTCCTCCTTCTTGCCCGCTTCATCTGCTTTTGCAGGCGCCTCTGCCTTCTCCTCCTTGCTGGGGCCGGAGCTCTTGCCCAGCAGCTCGCGTATCTGCCGCAGCTCGCCTATCATTTCAGCCAGCTCCTTGCGGCTTACCTTGTCATTCTCCTCTTCATCTGCGCCCAAGCCAGTGCCTCCCCTCTTCCTTATCACATGGCTCATGATGTCGGAAATGATGGCATCCCGCGTATCATACGCAATGCCCGGTATCACGATGTTGAACTCCTTTGCCTCCCTTGCAGCAGTCTGTATGCGCAAGGTGGCAAGCGAAAGTATCCTGTCCCGCAATGTCCTCTCTGTGAAAACCTCCTGTATCCTCTCGTAGGGCACCACTATGCGCTGGCGCGTGATTATTCCATCGCGTATTACGAGTTCATTTGGCGTGAAGGAGTAGGTGAATGCCCTGAACTTCAGCTGCGCCCATACGAGCGAAGGCAGGAGCGTGATGAGTTCTGCCAGTATGAGGCTGGAAATGATGAGCCCGCCATTTGTCATCGCCGGGTATAGGCCAGACTGCTCCCCTGCGGGCAGTGCAAGGTATGCAACCAGTGCAACCAGCGGCAAAATGAGCGCAAAAATATAGACTGGCAGCAGCCATGCTATTTTTACCCTGCTGTCCAAGTGCCTTTCTGCCAAGGCTTCTCCCACTCAACTCCCCTTTACTCATCAATCAGCACGTATTAATACCTTCGCACGCCACAATCCTTCCATGCTTGAGACACTGGCAACAATCTTCATACTAATAGCAATAGGCCTGCTGGCAAGGCACTTTAGGATAGCTGGCGAGAATGAGTACAAGCTGCTCAACAACGTCATATACAACGTCACCCTGCCCATCCTGCTCTTCATGAGCCTCGTAGGCGCAGGCTCAATGGCCTTCCGCAACTTCCCGCTAATAGCAGCAAATGCACTGGGCATCCTGCTCATGCTTGCACTCATCATCCTTCTCTGCACAATCCTGCGCCTTTCGCGCAAGCTCACTGCGCTTTTGCTTCTCGCAGCATTCGGCAACATAGTTTACATGGGCTACCCTGTTGTGGAGGGCGCCTTTGGCGATGCTGCAATACCAATACTGGTAGTGGTGGTTACAGTCTCCAACATCCTGCTCTATTCCCTTGGCTTGGCGCTCCTGCAGTACTTTTCTGCTGACGGCAAAATCAACATGGCCCACATTTCAGACCACCTTGTGAAGAACCCGCTGCTCATCGGCACTTTCGCCGGCCTCATCTTCCTTGCCACAAACCTCTCCCTTCCTGCCTACCTTGCAAGCGCTCTTGACAGCATGGGCCACATCACTGCGCCCCTTGCGCTCTTCTCGCTGGGCATCTTCATGTACGGCCGCAACCCTCTTGCAAACCTGAAGCTCAACCTTGCAATGGCTGGCCTGAAAATGGCAGCCTTCCCGCTTCTCTTCATAGCAATAGCAAAACTAGTGGGGCTTTCAGGCCTGGACTACTCAGTCTCATTGGTAGAGGCCGCAATGCCCCTGGCAGTTGTGAACTTCATCCTTGCAACGCAGTACAAGCTTGACGCAGACATCGTCTCATCCGCAATTGTGCTCACTACCCTTCTCTCGCCGCTCTCGCTCTTTGTTTTCAGCTCAATCTGAGCAGCAAAAACAGTTAAATATCCAGAAAGCCATATTTCCTAGCATGGCTGAACCAACAGCAGCCCATCTATTCATCAATGCGGCACTGCAAGGCAATATCCCAGTTCTCGAATTCTTCCTCTCCCAGAAAGTTGACCCGAACATCTCCAATGAGTACGGCAACACTGCCCTTCATGAAGTAGCCCGCCATGGAAAGCGCGAAATAGCTGCCTTTCTCATTGAGCATGGCGCAGACCTCCTCAGAAAGAACAGGGCGGGCATGACGCCCATGGATTTCGCGGACAACGGCAATAACCTGAATGTCCTCTACTACTTCCGCCAGGTTCGCGCAGAACAGCTTGCAAAGCAGGAGCTCCTGAAGCAGAGCATGCCTGCGGCCAAGCCATCTCGCGGGTCCGTAGCCCCGCGCACCCGCATTGCATGAGGCATTCTTCTTTGGGCGCGAGCCGAACCAAACCGCAAATCGCTTAATAATGCACGTCTAATCACATTCGGTGGTAAAATGGACATGCGCGCAGTTCTCGGTTTGATACTTCTTGCCTTAATAGCCTCAGGATGCGCAGGCAATGCGCCAATAGTTGTACCTGAGCCAAATTTCACTAACATTACGAACAACACCATTAATCCGCCTCCAACCACGAACCCGCAGTGCGGCGGCATCGCGGGCTTCCAGTGCCCTGCTGGCTATGACTGCATTCTCGACGGCACATACCCTGATGCAGGCGGCGTGTGCGTGCCGCAAGTGTGCGGCGGCGAGCAGAAAATAACGTGCCCTGATGGCTATGAGTGCCAGGCATTGACAAGGTGCGGAGGCAGCAGGTGCGGGCCAGACTCAGAGGGCAAGTGCGTGCAGAAGGGCATTTCGCCAGAGCTTCCGCCAGCTAGCTACTGCGAAACTGCTGCAGACTGCATTACCGGCGGATGCTCAGGGCAGATATGCCAGACCAAGGTCGAGGCAGCAAACGGTGGCGGCATCACAACCTGCGAGTGGCGCGAGGAATACTCATGCTACAAGGCAGAAGGGTGCGGCTGCGTGGCAAACAAGTGCGCATGGAGCGCTGAAACCATAAGCTGCGTGGAGTCCAAGCTGTCTGGCAGCGGTGTCGCAGACCTTTCAGGCCCGCTCAATGTGCGCACTGGCTCGCACTTCAGCGTGAAGCTCTATTCCAACCCCTCAACAGGCTACACGTGGAACATAGACGTAAGCAATTCTTCTGTAGTTGAATATCTTGGCTATGATGCAGACAACTGCGCCGGAACAACTCCTGGAATAGTGGGCGCCGGCTGCGACATGGACTACAAGTTTGTTGCAAATGAGCTCGGCTCGGCAAAAATAACAATGCGCTACGCGCGCTCGTGGGAAACGGGCGTTGCGCCTGTAAACATCACGTCGCTTGATGTGCAGGTTGTCGGCTACACTTAGAAGCAGGCTTATTGCTGGGCAGGAGCTGCAGGCTTCTGCGCGCCGTTGTCATCATCCATTATGAACACGACCGCAGCCACCACTGTAGTCCACAATCCATCCTTGTCGCAAATTGCAGACTGCGTAATATTGGAAGTTTTCACAAACTTGCCGCTGAGCTTGAACACTTCCTCCTTGTCATCCCAGCTCTTGTCAGCATCAAACTCAATGCCGAGAGTTGAGGCCAGCATGGAAGCTGCCATGTCCTCAGCCCTTTCGCCTGCCCTCTCATCAGTCTCGCCAAAAGAGTGGTGCTCGCTGATGTAGCCGTAAGTGTTGGAGTCTTTCGGCTGCGCGAAGCCGACTGATGCCGCGAGAAGCCTGTTCGGCTCATTCGCTGCATTGCGGGACATCACTACAAATGTAATTGCGCCGGGCTTCAGGTACTGCATGCCCTTTTCCTTTGAAATTATCTCGCAGTTGGGCGGGAAGATGCTGGAAACAGTAACCAGGTTGCAGTGCTGTATGCCTGCATCACGCAGGGCTGCCTCGAAGGACTCGAGCTGCTCCTTGTGCTTTCCAACGCCCTTTGTGAAAAACAGCTTTTTCGGGACTAAATTTACCATTCAGGTTTCCTCTTCGCAATTAGTTGCCGCATTCCTTCTTAATAAATTTATTCCTCAGTTTTTGTCCGCAACTTCCTTTTCCACGCGGCCGATGAACGCATCCAAGGGCTCATTGCTGATGCCGCCCTTCCTCGTTCTCACCTGCAGCGTGCCAGTCTCCTTCTCCTTGTCTCCAATGACGAGCATGTAAGGAACCTTCTGCATCTGCGCATCGCGTATCTTGTAATTGATTGTATTCGCATTCTCATCCACTTCAACGCGCAGGCCTGCCTTCTGCATCTTTGCAGCCAGCTGCTTTGCGAAAGGTATGTGGCCGTCATTCACTGGCAGCAGTGCAACCTGCACTGGCGCGAGCCACACTGGAAATGCGCCTGCGTAATGCTCAATGAGCACGCCCATGAATCTTTCCAGCGAGCCAAGCAGCGCGCGGTGCAGCATTACTGGCGTGTGCTTCCTGCCATCAGCCCCTTCGTAAGTTGCGCCGAAGCGCATGGGCATCTGGAAGTCAACCTGGATAGTGGCGCACTGCCACTTCCTTCCAATAGCGTCCTTGATGTGCATGTCAATCTTCGGCCCATAAAACGCGCCCTCGCCCGGCTTTGTCTCAAAAGCAATGCCTCGCGCCTTCAATGCCTCTGCAAGCGCCTTCTCAGCCTCATCCCAGAGCGACTCCTCGCCCATCCTCTTCTCAGGCCTTGTGCTCAACTCAACAACATACTCGAACTTGAACACGTCATCGTACAAATATTTCGCAAAGTCAATAAGCGCAAGAAGCTCGTGCTTCATCTGCTCAGGCGCGCATATGATGTGCGCATCATCCTGGCTCATCTTGCGAACGCGCGTCAGCCCTGTAAGCGTTCCAGTGGGCTCATTGCGGTGAAGCGGCGCAAAATCAGCTATGCGCACAGGCAAATCGCGGTAGCTGTGCGATGTGCTCTTGTAAATCAGCAGATGCGAGGGGCAGTTCATTGGCTTGAGCGAGAAATCGCGGTCCTCCACCTTGAGCTCAAACATGTTCTTCCTGAAGTGCTCCCAGTGCCCTGAAGTTTCCCACAAAGTTTTTTCGTACAAGAGCGGCGTAATCACTTCCTGATATCCCCTCTTTTTGTACTCCTCGCGCAGGAATGTGAGAAGCGCGTTGTAAATAATGGCGCCTTTAGGCAGGAAGAAAGGCGAGCCAGGGCTGAACTCGTGCATCATGTAAATGCCAAGCTCCTTGCCAAGCCTGCGGTGGTCGCGCTTCTCGGCCTCCTCCAGCCTCTTCAAATAGTCAGCAAGAATCTTCTTGTCAGGGTAGGCAACGCCGTAAATTCTCTGCAGCATTGCATTCTTGGAATCGCCCCGCCAATAGGCGCCTGCAACCTGCGTGAGCTTGAATGCCTTGAAGCAGCCTGTTGAGGCAACATGCGGCCCTCTGCACATGTCAACAAACTCAGCCTGCCTGTAGAATGAAATCTTCTCCTCAGGTATCTCGCTGATTATCTCAATCTTGTACTGGTTAGCCTCCTTCCTGTAAAGCTCCACTGCCTCCTTCTTGCTCATCCAGATGTGCTCTGCCCTGATGTTCTCCTTCACTATCTTCTCCATCTCCTTTTCAATTGCAGCCAGGTCATCTGGAGTGAAGGGCGTGCTCCTCTCCATGTCGTAATAGAAGCCTTCCTCAATCGGCGGGCCCAATGTCAGCTTAACATCGGCCTTGAACAGCCTTTTCACAGCCTGCGCCATCAAATGCGACGCGCTATGCCAGTAAACTTCCTTGCCCTCAGCATCCTTGAATGTAAGTATCTGGAAAGAGCAGTCTGACTCAAGCGGCTCAGCCAAATCAGTAAGCTTGCCGTTTATTTTGGCAACTATTGCATCTTCAGCAAGCCTTCTTCCAATTCCCTTTGCAATCTCAAGCGAAGTAGTGCCTTTCTTGGCCTCAATCTTCTTGCCATCAGGCAAAGTGACTGTAATCATGGCTCAGAATTAGCGGGCAAGTTTTAAAACTGCTCTCATTCAGGCCCGTTCGCCCCAGTGCACACAGTATTCGGGTCAGGGCACACGGGATTCTCGCCAGGGCAGTCGCTGCACGCATACCTGTTCACATCCTGGTAGCAGCATGCATAGGTATTCGAGCCCCACGTCCAGCTCTCATAGCCTGCATAGGCGCACGTTGTGAAGCATTCGGGCTGGTCAACCCCTTCAAGCAGCGCCTGGCATGCAGACTGCGTGAGGGTGCTGCCCTGCGCAACAACTGAAGCGTACTCAGGGTCCATCTCATTCTGGCAGTTCACTGGCGTTTCATCGCACGCGCTCCCATAGCCGTCATTGTCATTGTCAGCCTGGTTCGGATTGAAAACATACGGGCAGTTGTCCCAATTGCCGCACACGCCGTCATTGTCTATGTCATTGTTGTTATCTTCAGGGCATACATCGCATGCATCCCCTTTGTAATCGCCGTCAGTGTCTGTCTGGTCTGAGTTTGCGACATCATCGCAGTTGTCATTGTTCTCGCACAGCCCATCATGGTCAATGTCATTGTACCTGTCCTGCGGGCATGCATCGCACGCATTGCCCTCGCCATCCCCGTCACTGTCAGCCTGGTTTGCATTTGCAATGCCCACGCAGTTGTCCAGGAAATCAACAACTCCGTCATTGTCAGCATCTGCATACTGCCATGCATCATCTCCCGGCCCGCCAAAAATATCATCGCCAATGCCTTCTGCAGTTCCATCTCCAACAGTGCCGTTCCCTGCAACAGTCCCATTTCCAACAGTGTCATTTGCAGGCCTTGTGCCATTTCCTATTGCAACCCCGCCGCCATCTCCGATTGCAACTCCAGGCGGGCCGCATATTTCCTCAGGGCACCTGCACTCCTCAGTTGAGCGCCAGTACTGCGGGTTGCTATTCACAGACGCGTCAGTCTTGCCTGCATAAGTGTTCTGCGCATGCTGCATTGCCTCCTCTATGCTCGTCTTTCCGTCCCCATTCAGGTCAGAGCCTGCCTCGCCATTCAGCCCTTTGATGAATGCATTCGTGGTGTCAGAGCCAATGCCCTCCCTGCCCCATGAGCTCAGGTCCTCGTCCGCTGAAGTCCCGATTGTCCTGCCCTTGCCCTTCAGCCAGTCCATTGCGCCTGCAGAGTGGCAGGCCTGCAGGTAAATGTACATGTTGCAGCTGTCAATTGTGTTGAGCAGCTGGCCCAGCTCCTCGCCCCACAGCCACTCGCCGTCCAATGTCATGTAAGTGTCCTTCTCAACCTTCACTGCCCTCCATATGCCCCAGGAAGTGTCTCCAACTTTCGGGCACTCCGTTTCCTTCTTCTCCTCGCTCTGCGCGCCTGTTATGCGGTTCTCCCAAGTTACCTTGCAGTACAGCCCGCCGTGCCCGGTCACATAGACAAAAAGCTTGTCGCAGCACTGCATCTTTGCCTTGACGTTTTCAAAAGCCTTTTTTATCCTGGCCTTTGAAGTGTCATAATCAACGTCGCTGCCCGTGTTCGTGGGCTGGCCTATGTAAATTGTGTTGTCGCTTGCGCCGCCCCTGTCCGAGTTGTTGTTCTTCCCGCCCATGCCAACTGCTGCATTGTGTATGTTGTCCGTGTTCTTCTCAAAGCTCGATGAGTTGTAGCCCTGCACTATTATTGAGTAGAGCTTGGATGGCTTCCCGCACGGGCACTCGCTTGCAGGCCCGTCAGCAATTGCAACGCCAGCTCCCTGCAGCTCTGCTGTTCTTGCAGGCGTGAAATATGAGTAAGGTGCGCTGCCTGCCTGCTCGAGCATCAGGGTTTTCTGGGCAGCAGGCGCCTCCAATTTCCCATATATGAGTCCGCTCTCATCCTTCTCCACTATTTCCGGAGGCCACTGGTTCTGCCCGTTTATCACAGGCCACCACTGCTCCCTGAAC
>JBAZVU010000018.1:0-11700 GCA_041660725.1 Candidatus Micrarchaeia archaeon
GCTTGTGACGCCCGTAATGATTTCCTACTATTTCATTACAGAGGGCATTGTGTCGCCGCCCGCGGGAATGCTTCTCATCGCATTTACCGCGCTCCTTGCAGCCGCAGTGCTGATACTGAGGCCTGTGCTTGCGCTGGTGAAGCTTACTGGCAGGGGAGGGCTTCCCAAGTTTGCGCTCCTGGCATACGGCCTCGCGTATGCTGCTGCCAACCTGCTCTACATCCTGCGGCTGCCGATGGACATGGCAGTAGCAAACGCAGTGATGGTGGCTGCAGAGTTGCTGCTCGGCGCAGTGTTCATAATACTGTCAGCATACACAGCGAGCTTCAAGGACTTCAAGATACAGCTCGAGGGCAAGGAGTTCTACACTCATTACAACCTATCATTCCTCCTGCTTTTCGCAGGGCTGCTCACGCCGATGGACGTGACAATAATGGTGATGGGCGTTTACGAGACTGCCATCCTGAGGGGGGCGGACCTCATGACCTCGCTCGCTTCCTTCCGCTTCCTCGCGCAGCTACTTCTCACGCTGGCAGGGCTGATGGCGCTAGTTGGAATGCTGATGTTCAGGAGCGTGGTTGAGGATTTCTGCCTGAGGCTGGGCTCCATGTCGGCGCTCATCAGGAAGGAGCCTGTTTCTTCGAGGAAGAAGTAGCGTTCGAAAGGGCTGCAAGCGTTTCCATTGCCTTTTCAGCCTTCTCGCGCGGCACGAACAAGTGGTCGTGGAAATAGGCTGAGACGGCATTGACTGGGATTTTTTCCTTTGCAAGTGCAGTAGTTATTGCAGCCAGGAAGCCCACTGCCTCCAAATCAGAGTTCACGCCAAGGGTTATGAGCACCAGTGGCTTCGAGGCTTTTGCATGCTTTGGCAGGCTTGCACGCGATGCCTCAGGTATTATGAGTGTGATGCCCTCGCGCTCCTTGAACACGCCCATTGCGCCTGCTATGAGCTCGCCTGCCAGCAGCTCGGGCGGCAGGCTGCATATGAGGAACTCGCCGCGCAGCTGCGGCTTCATTTCCTTGAGCAGCTTGTTGATTTCAGAAATTGCCATAAACGCACCATATGAGGCGAGCATCAGGAGTGTTTCTCGCGCAACTATTTGCCACGAGCACAGCGAGCTCACATTGGGGGTGTAGAGAGGGGGCGCAGCCCCCTTCTAAAGCCTCAGGCGAGAGTTGAACTCGCGGCCTCGTCCTTTTTGGTTTTCTTTTCCGCGGGCGCTTTTCTTTTCGAAAGAAAAGGGCCCATACCAAGGACGCGCTCTACCACTGAGCTACTGAGGCGAAAAGAACCCTGCAGGTTCTTTTCATAACTCCGGCACTCTTCCCTTCTTTTCGGGGCGGCAAATTATATTAAGGGTTTTCATTCGGAATAGCTGCTGTGCAAGAAGCCAATGCCTGGAAGCTTCCGCTTCCAGGGCTCTATTCCGAATTTTCCACGTCTGCCGAGGGGCTCAGCGAGGATGAGGCGCACAGGCGCCTGAAGACGTGGGGCACGAATGCAATACCTGAGAAGGACAGGCGCGACTGGAAGGACATGCTGGTCTCGCAGTTCATGAGCCCGCTTCTCCTGCTGCTGGTGGCTGCCGCGTGCATATCCGCAGTGCTGGGGGATGTGTTTGATGCCGCCATAATAGTCGCAGTGGTGCTGTTCAGCGCCCTCCTCGGCTTTTTCCAGGAGCACAAGTCCGAGCGCGTGCTCGCGGAGCTCAAGAAATTCGTCTCGCACCACGCCATAGTGCTGAGGAACGGCGACAAACAGCAGGTTGACGCGCAGAAGCTCGTGCCAGGAGACGTGGTGTTCGTTGCAACAGGGGACATTGTGCCTGCTGACATGCGCGTGATAGAGACCAGCGGCATCCTGATGAACGAGGCAGTGCTGACAGGGGAGTCGCGCGACGTGGAAAAGTCCGCGGCAGGCGCAGGCGGCTCCATGCCGCAGCAGATACGCAATGGAATTTTCATGGGCACTGTTGTGGCTGACGGGCATGCAAAATGCCTTGTGGTGAATACTGGCCAGCATACGTTCTTCGGCAGGACTGCCGCCGTCTTCAGCGCAAAGATGCCTGAGTCGGACTTCCAGACGGGCATCAGGAAATTCGGCATATTGGTGCTGCGCGTGATAATTGCAATGACGCTCTTTGTTTTCCTCGCGAACTATTGGCTCGGGCATGGGGGCGAGAACCCGCTCGTTGGCTCGCTCACGTTCGCGCTTGCGCTGGCAGTTGGCATTGCGCCAGAGGCGCTGCCCGTGATAATCACCATCACGCTTGCAAGCGGCAGCATGGCGCTTGCGCGAAAGAAGGTGGTGACGAAAAAGCTCGCTGCAATAGAGGATTTGGGCAACATGGACGTGCTGTGCACTGACAAGACTGGCACGCTCACGCGCGAGGGCATTGTGGTCGAGAGCTATGTTGACCTGGACAAGAACGATTCTGCGGACGTGTTCGAGTATGCGATGCTCTGCAACTCTGCAGTGGGCACGAAATACGTGAAGGGGAATGCAATAGACGTGGCAATTAGGAAGCACGGCCTTGCGAGGAAGACCAGCATCTCGCGCTTCAAGAAGGTGCAGGAGATTGCATTTGACTTCAAGCGCCGCAGGATGGGCACTGTTGTGGAGGAGCATGGCAGGCGCATACTCATAGTGAAGGGCGCGCCCGAGTTCGTGCTCGCAGCATGCACGAAAATCAAAATAGGGCCCACGTTCTACAGCGCTTCCAGGAAGGGCGGCGAAATCAGGAAGATGATTACGGAGTACAACAGGCAGGGGCTCACGACAATAGCAGTTGCATCAAAGGAAGTGGAAAGGAAGGAAAAATACTCCAATTCCGACGAGAGCGGGCTCGTGCTGCTGGGCTTCATACTGCTGAGCAACCCGCCAAAGCACACTGCGCTCGCCACAATAGCGCGCCTGCACAGCCTGAATGTGAGGCTCAAGATACTGACTGGCGATGACCCGCTTGTCACAAGGAAGGTGTGCGAGGACATCGGGCTCACGCTGGCCGAGAGCCGCGTTGTGCTCGGAAGCGAGCTGGAGCAGATGGGGCTGCAGGAGCTGCAGGGCGTTGTTGAGAACTATGACGTATTCGCGCGCGTGACGCCGGAGCAGAAGCTCGCGATAGTGGAGGCATTGCGCGCGAACGGGCATGTAGTGGGCTACATGGGCGACGGCATCAATGACGCGCCGGCTCTGCGCGCTGCGGACGTGGGCATAAGCGTGGACACTGCGGCCGACGTTGCAAAGGGCGCGTCGCACATCATTTTGCTGCAGAAGAGCCTTGCTGTTGTGTGCGACGGCGTTGAGGAGGGCAGGAAGATTTTCGGAAACATCACGAAGTACATTCTTGTGACAATGAGCTCGAATAGCGGCAACATGATTACAATGGCGCTTTCCTCGCTCTTCCTTCCCTTCCTGCCGCTCCTGCCTGCGCAAATACTGCTCAACAACCTCATCTCGGACCTGCCCATGTTCGGCATTGCGGCTGACAACGTGGATTCGAGCTTCAAGCGCAAGCCGCAGAAGTGGGACATCAGGATGATAATGCACTTCATGCTGTTCTTCGGCGCAATCAGCACGGTTTTCGACCTGCTGCTCATCGGCGCAATGCAGTTCGTGCTGCACGTGCAGCCTGACGAGTTCCGCACTGCCTGGTTCCTCGAGTCAGTGCTCACGGAAATAATAATCATTTTCTCGCTGCGCACGCACCTGCCCTTCTTCCGCTCAATGCCGTCCATGGTGCTTGTAGGCGGAGCACTGGGCGCGGCACTGCTTTCCTTCACCGTGATATCCTATGCACCGCTTGCCCTTGCATTCCACTTCGTCCCCCTGGGAACGCAGATACTCGGGCTCATAGCTGTCATACTT
This sequence comes from Candidatus Micrarchaeia archaeon, assembly GCA_041660725.1. Taxonomy (GTDB): domain Archaea; phylum Micrarchaeota; class Micrarchaeia; order Burarchaeales; family Burarchaeaceae; genus JBAZVU01. The sequence continues at coordinate 3,869 of JBAZVU010000018.1, forward strand.
GCAGGCTACTTCATGGCAACTGAACTTGGAAAAGCAGTGTTCTTCAGGACAATTGAAAAGGAAAAGAGCTCAGCCAGCTAGAATGCCTTTGTGTTCGGGAAGATCAGCGTGTCCTCGCGGCCTGGCCCCACGCTCGCCATGTAAATTGGCGAATTGCAGAAGCGCGAGATGTATGCAAGATACCTGCGGCAGGCTGCAGGAAGCGCCTTGGGCCCCTTTCTCACTATGGAGCGCCAGCCTGCCTCGCCTGGGTCAGGCCAGCCGTCCAGCTCCTCGTACACTGGCCTGCACTTTGCAAGGAACTCCGGGTCTGACTTGTGCTCGCCCAGCACCTTGCCGTCCAGGGAATAGGCCCTGCATACCTTCACTTTATCGAGACCTGAAAGGGTGTCTAGCTTTGTGATTGCAAGCCCTGTTGTGCCGTTTATCATTGCAGCATAGCCTACTGCTACGAGGTTCAGCCAGCCTATTCTGCGCGGCCTGCCAGTAGTGGTGCCGTACTCCTTGCCCTTTTCGCGCAGCCCGTCAGCCAGCCTGCCGTTCAGCTCTGTCACAAAGGGGCCTGAGCCCACGCGCGAGGTGTAGGCCTTGACGACTCCGACCACTTCATTTATGTGCTTGGGGCCCACGCCGCAGGTTGAGCACACTGCGCCTGCAGTGGTGTTTGAGGAAGTGACATATGGGTATGTGCCCAGGTCAATGTCAAGCATTGCACCCTGCGCGCCCTCGAAAAGAACCTTCTTGCCAGCAGCCAGGGCGGCATTCAGGTCAGTTGAGCACATGCCAACATAAGGGGAAAGGCGCCTGCCGTATTCCAGGTATTCATCTGCAAAATCAGCAGGAAGCTCCTGTATTTCATAGACGCGGCTGGCTATTTTCTCATTCAGAGTTTTGAGGAACCTGAGCCTTTCGCGCAGGCGCCTTTCATCCAGCAAATCATCAACGCGTATGCCTATGCGTGCTGCCTTGTCGCAGTAGGCGGGCCCTATGCCGCGCCCAGTTGTGCCGACCTTCTTGTCGGCCTTCAGCAATTCGGAAGCGCCGTCCAGCAGCTTGTGCCAGGGCGTTACCACGTGCGCGCGGTAGTCGAGCATCAGCTTGGGCTTTATGCCCGCAGCCTCTATCTGCGCTATTTCCTCGAGAAGCAGCTTGGGGTCGATGACCATGCCAGGGCCCAGCACCACGCGCCTGCCCGAGAGCACGCCGCTGGGCATGAGGTGGAACTTGTGCACCTTGCCCTTCACGATGACAGTGTGGCCTGCATTCGCGCCTCCGTTGTAGCGCACGACGATGTCCGCCTTCTGGGCGAAATAGTCCACTACCTTGCCCTTGCCCTCATCCCCGTATTGCAAACCCACGACAACAGAAGCTGGCATGATGCGCTATTGGGGAATAAGTATTAAGTATTTTCGAACCGCGCTTATGTGCATGAGGCCGAAAGAGACACCAGTCAGGTTCCCGCCGTTTGTCCGAAAGCTCAAGCGCGGGCCCCAGGTCATACTGCCAAAGGACTTTGGAATCATCGCTGGCTTTACTGGAATAGGGAAGAACAGCTTCTGCATCGACGCTGGCAGCGGGAGCGGGTGGCTCGCGTGCATGCTCGGCAATGTCTGCGGGCGCGTTGTGAGCTATGAGTGGCGCGAGGATTTTGCGAAGATTGCAGAGGGCAATGTGAAAAGGGCGGGGCTGGATAATGTCGAGGTGAAGGTGAAGGACGTATTTGCAGGCATTGACGAAAAGGATGCTGACCTCGTAGTTCTTGATTTGGCTGATGCAGAGAAGGCTGTTGCGCATGCATTCGGCGCGCTGAAGAAGGATGGATTTGTTGTGGGCTATTTGCCGCATGCAGAGCAAGTGCAGCGCTTTGTGAAGGCATGCAGGGAGGCTGGCTTTGCAGACGAGAACATTTTCACGCTTGAGGCTGTTGTAAGGGAGATGCTGGTGCGCGAGCAGGGCTTCAGGCCTGACACTAAGGGGCTGTGGCACACTGCTTACTTGACGTTTGCACGCAAGTGATGCTCAACACTGCCAGCCAACTGAAGTATTTCCTGGTTGGTCAGCGAGAACACGCGCCTTTCGTCGTATTTTGTGCTTGCACTCAGCCTGTAAGCATCATGCAGCGCCTTCTTCACAGTCCTTGCCTTGTGCTGGAAGAGCTTGTTGATGAACTCCGACTGGAAGGGCGTGGCTGTGAAGGATTTGCGCTTCAGTTCAACTATCATTGAGTCTACTTTTGGCTTTGGCCTGAATGCAGTGCGCGGCACGCTTTCCAGCTTTTTCACGTCGAAGTGCAATTGGCTCATCACTGAAAGGCGCGACCTTTTCTTGTCCCCTGGCTCTGTGAGCATGCGCTCTGCAAATTCTTTTTGGAAGCACAAAACAGCGCGGCCGAAGCTCATGGTGGCGAGCTTGAAGGTCAGAGGGGAAGAAATAACATAAGGGACATTGGAAATTACGAGGTCAAAGTGCTTGCCCTCGAAATCCAAGTCCAGGAAGTCTGCGTGGATTATTTCGAGGTTCTGGCATTCTTCGAGAAGGGGAAGAAGATATTCAAGCATCCTTTCGTCTTTCTCAACTGCAGTGACGTGCGCAGCTTTTGCAGCCAGCAGTTTAGTGAGCCTGCCGTCGCCCGGCCCGATTTCCAGTATTTTCTTTCCTTCAGGCTGGGCATAATCAGCTTCGCGGTTCAGCACGCGGTAATCAGAAAGGAAACATTGGCCCAGCGACTTTGTGCGGCGGTCCATTTGCTCGCCACTAGTAGTGCTGCTCCATGTACTGCGAGGGCGGCCTGACGAACAGGTAGTGCTTCTCATTGCCCTCCAGCTCCTGCTCAATCCTCTGCACGAGCAGGCTTGCAGGGTCTGGCAAAAGGGTGACGCGCTTGGAAATGTCAGCCATGCTTTCAAAAGGCTTCTTCTCGCGCTCTGCCATGATGTCAGTCATGTGCTTCTTGCCTATGCCCGGCAGCAGCGAGAGCGTGTTCACGCGCATTGTGAGCGCGCCTGACTTGTTGAAGAAGTTCACGAACTCTGCCTCGCGGCCCATTATGATCTGCCTTATGGCGTTCTTCAGCTCGTTCTTCGCTCCGGTTGTAAGCATGTCGTAGGTAATGCGGCCCTTGATGTGGTCTATCTTGTCCCTGTCCTCCTTGCCAACATAGACCTTCTCGCCTATTGTGAGCTGCGCCTCAGGCTTTACAGAGGCCTCAAGAATCGTGAAGTAGAGAGTGCCGACTAGCTGCACTGTTGGCTTGCGCGTGGCGTCTGTTGCCTTGCCGAGCGGCATGTAGTCTATCACAACTGCATGCTCCTCCAATTGCATCATTCCAAACACCCGTGCACATTCAATCTAGTCTTCCTTCTTCGCCTTTCCGTGAAGTATGCCGAGCACGTGCTCAACTTCCTTCTCGCTCAGCGTGTAGCGCTCCTTTGAAACTATCACCATTAGCTGCTCCTTGTTCATGGGCATCATGTCCACTATCTTGGCCGTGACGTCGGCCGTGAGCTTCTCCATCTTGCCCAGCTCCGCAACGAGCTTCAGCGCCTTTTTTGCATCCAGCTTCGCGGCCTTCTGCGCGTACTCCATCGTGACCTGCTGCTCAAAGCCCAGCTCGCGCGCAGCCTTCTGCGCCTCCATTATCTCCTTCACTTCCGCTACGAGCGCGGGCCTTTGGGATACGACTTCTTTTCCAATCATGAGAACACCTTCCAATTGCACTTACTTGGCGCGCGTCAGATGCGCACCCTCTATTATGAGCCTCTTCCGGGCATTGATGTCCATCAGCTCCACCACATATGCGCCGCCCTGCTTGCCGACTATTGTGCCGGTCTTTCCGCGGTAGCGCGGGTGCGGCATTGAGCGCGTTGAGATGGGCGTGACGTGCACGCGCTGGCCCTTTTCAAAGGACTCCATTGCACTCGCCACCGATGAGGATGTGCGCGTGCGCCGGCGCAGCAGCCTGCTTCTCTTTGACAGCTTTCCCAATGAACGTTTCATTCCTACAACCTCCTGTTCCTCCCGTATTACTTTCCCCTTTAGCACGCTAACCTATTTAAATGGTTCAGGCGTGCGCCAGCCAAGCTGCGTGAGGCCCTGGGGGGCTTGGAAAAAGACAGGGAAGGCTCGCGGACAGCAGGCGGCGCACGCCAGGCAGCGGCGAATTTGTTTATAAATATTACGTGCTTTAAATACCCTTTATAAAGGGGTGGTGTAGTGGCCAAAAAAACACCTAAGGTAAAAAAGCATAAGATTGAGGCGAAATTTAAGATTGAGAATATTGTCGCGAGTGCCAACCTTGGCGTGGAGCTGGACCTCTACGCCATAGCGCAGAAGGTGCCTGACGTCGAATATGAGCCCGAGCAGTTCCCGGGAGCAATATTGAAGCTCAAGGACCCGCGCGCCTCATTGCTGCTTTTCAAGAACGGCAAGGTCATCTGCACAGGCTCCAAGAGCGAGGCTGAAGTTAAGCACGCACTCGAGCGCGCAATAAAGGTGCTGATGCTTGAGTAGTGCGGTTCCAAGACCGCAGGCAGGAGCTGTTAGCCTCAGAGTTGCACAAATAATGAGCATGAATAGCGCAGCCTATTTGAAGCACATTGGCGAGCTGCCCGCTCTTCTGATAAAGGCGGACATGGACCTGATGAGTGCAGAGGTAAAGAGGGCAGGAATAAGCGCAGCTGAAACCGCTAACCTGAAGTCAAAGATAAACCTTGCAACTGACCTTTACATAAGCAAGGCAACTGATGAGTTCAGCAGGGCCAAGAGGGACGCCTGATTTTTCAGGCGGCAGCTGACACAAGGCCAGCAGCGCTGAGCGCGTAGATGAGGAGTGCAGAGAGAACGCCTGCAAAAAGCATCTTCAGCCCATAGCCCCAGATGCTCTCTTTTGATATTCTGCCCAAATAGGCGCCGAGCAGGAAGAACACTCCGAAACTCAGGGAGATGGAAGTGGCATAGGCTTTGTTTATTGTCATGCCGCTCACGCCTGCATGCGCAAGAAGGAAGGGAAGCAGTATCACAAAGCCAGCCAGCGCAGGCGAGAATGCATCAATAAGGGCAGCCATGTAGGCAGCAGACCTTGTAGCCTCTGCCTGGTAGGAATTCGAGAGCTTGCGCAGCATTAGCTTCTCGAGGTCTTTCAGGTCGCGCTTGCGCTCAGCTGACTCGGTGAGGAACGCGCCCCAGAGGCCTGACATGCCTATTGCAATGGCAGTGCTGATGCCCACTGCAAACACAAGGCCGGGCTCGCGCACGCCTGCAAGATAGGAGCCTATGATGAGGCCGAACATGGTAAGCGCGCCGTCAAAAGCATTCATCACGAAGTAGCGCCTGGCAATCTTGCTCATGCCGGTTATGCGCTCGTACCTGCCGAGGCGCCTCATGAAATCAGAGAGTATGGAGGGAGCCATTCAAAGCACCTGGAAAACTGGCGGCGCTTATTCTGGGCAAATCATCTTCTTGCCGCCTGCCACCTTGTCTATGCTGTGGATGGTGGCGCCGTACCTGTCCAGCGCGCTGTTTATCTTGTCGAAGTTCAGGTTGTCGCCCTCTATCGTAATCTTGACTGTCTCGACGCGCCTGTCTATCTCGCGCACGCTTATCTCAACGCCTTCAATTCCGTCCATCTCGCCCAGCCTCTTGGCCATGTCCACTATCGAGGGCTCTGAGGGCTTGAGCACGTCCAGCACCAGTTTTTTTAGTCCTGCCATTAGCACCACTTTGTGGCTAAAGAACGATAAGAAGGAATTTAAAGGTGTGCCGTGCGTAATAGAGAATGTCAGCGGCCATAGGAGCGGGGAAACGCCGGATCTCATTCCGAACTCCGCAGCTAAGCCTGCTCACGGCGATGCCAGTACTGCCTTGCGGCGGGAGGGCGCGCTGCTGCTGACACCTTATACAAAACCTACACGAAGTGCTGCCCCGCTGCTGCCCGCTTACCTGAAGATGCCGCCCAATATCCGGCTGCACAGCACCAGGCTTCGGGTTTTTTAGCATCTCTTTTTATACCGAACAAGCCAAGCATCAACCATGGCTGAGCTTTTTGCCGAATTTGGCGTCATTGTGTTCTTTGCATTAGCTGGCGGGCTGCTCGCTACGAGGTTCAGGCAGCCTTCGGTTTTGGGGCTATTGTTGGCGGGAGCTGTCATCGGGCCAAATGCCTTGGGATTGGTGACGCAGACTGACCTGGTGAACACGCTGGCTGATTTGGGCGCGGCCCTCCTCTTGTTTACAATTGGCATTGAGTTCAGCATAAGCAAGCTGCTGAAGGTAGGCGTAGGCGCGCTTGCAATTGCAACTGCAAAAGTGGCGTTTGTATTTGTTGTGACTTACGAGGCGGCGCTGATAATGGGCATGACGCTTTTCGAGGCCCTCATAATAGGCGCGCTTCTCTCGATAACGAGCACAGCGATAGTCGCGCGGGTGCTGGCGGACAAGGGCATGAAAAGAAGGCCTGAGACGAGCATGCTCATTGCAGTGCTGGTGATGGAGGACGTGCTTGCGGTCTTCCTGCTCACGTTCTTCTCGGCACTGCGAGCTGGCAATGGCGCAGTGGGCAGCGACGTTACGCACGACCTGCTCCTGCCGTTCATCACTTCCTTTGTCGTGCTGGCGCTTGCCTATCTCATACTGCAGAGGGTGCTGAAGGCAGTGTTCGAGTGGATTGTGAAGTACCGCACCAGCGAGTCGCTCATACTTGCAGCGCTGGCAATGGCAGTGGGGCTGAGCTACGGCGCGCAGATGATTGGCCTTGCGCCCTCAATAGGCGCATTCGTTGCAGGCAGCATTGCCGTTACATTGCCGGGCGGGCACGCAATTGAGAGGGGCGTGAAGCCGTTCAGCGCTGTTTTCTCCGCGCTTTTCTTCCTGTCCATGGGCATTCTGATAAACCCGCCGGGCCTGATGGGCGCGCTTCCGCTTGTGCTGATACTCGGCGCAGTGAGCATTGCCGCAAAATTCTTCGGCATGGGAATTGCAACATACTTTGAGGGCATGAGCGGGCGCTCTGCCATCTTCGCGGGCCTGGCAATGCTGTCTGCGGGCGAGTTCTCGCTGCTGCTTGCAAAGGAGGCGAGCGGCCTTGTGCCCTTTGATATCATCGGCGTGACGGCACTCATAGTATTCATGAGCACTCTTGCGACCTCAGGGCTGATAGGAAGCAGCGACAGGATATACAGGCGCATCGAGCGCGTCCTGCCTCCGGGCGCGCACACGCAGCTGCTCCAGGTTTCCCAGTACTTCGGCAATGTGATGAGGCGCTTTGAGCCAGGCGGCCAGTTCTTCGTCACGTTCAGGGAGGAGGGCAGGAGCCTTGTCGCGAACGTCTCAGTAGTGGTGCTGGTGCTCGGCTTTGCCGCGATAATCTCCCCCTACGTAGCTGCTTACTCGCTGGATGCATTCGGGCTTTCAGTGCCGGTTGTTTACCTCCTGTTCGCAGCTGCAGTGATGGCAGTCATCTACCCGATTGCCTACGCTCTGGATGCGTTCAAGGACATACTGGACGAGCTGAGTGCATCCTTTCTCCGCACCAGGTACATGGAGGGAAGCGGGCTCAATGTGTCGGTAATGCACAAGGTGATATTCCTCGCTGCCGCGCTTTTCGTAGCAGTGCAGATGCCACTCATACTTTCAGTCCTTCGGCTGGAGGGAATGTGGTGGATTTCGCTCATACCGCTCTTTGCCGCATTCCTTGCACTGTGGGAAATTGTGAGGGAAGTGCACGTGATTTTCGACAAGCGCATCGGCAGGGAGCACAGTGGAAAGATAGAGGATTTGCTGGACGTTGCAGGCCTGCCCCTGCTGAAGTTCGAGAGGCTGCGCGTGAGGAAGAAGTA
>JBAZVU010000019.1:0-2642 GCA_041660725.1 Candidatus Micrarchaeia archaeon
AGTCTCCCACAACGCGCCTTACTATGTCCTGGGACCACTTACAACTGACAGGGCGCTGGGCGATGACGACGTTACAGGCGCAATAGGCGGCTCAATAGCCTCAGCAGCAGGCGCAGACTTCCTGTGCGTTGTCACTCCGCAGGAGCACTATTCCCTGCCAACTCTCGAAGGCATCAGGGACGGCACAATAGCAACCAAAATAGCAGCGCACTCCGGCGACTACGTGAAGCTTCCCTGGGTGCGCTCACTTGATTTGGAAATGTCCAAGGCGCGCTTTGCCTTGGACTGGACAACGCAGAAGAAATATTCAGTCACAAAAAGGGACGTGCAGGTAAAGGACGGCGCTCCATGCACAATGTGCCTGGGCCTGTGCCCTATGAACTTGCTGGACCACATCATCAAGGAAGAGGAAAAGCAGAAGGCATCTGAGAAGAAAGCTAAAGCCTCGCCGCTCTCGCAGCAAGCCCAATAAGCTGCTTTCTCCACCTCACTTTTCCAGCCTTGAACTTCTTGCTTCCTTTTGCAATCAGAAGAAGCTCCTTCAGCGCCTTGCTCTCCTTTCCATCTGTCACAACTTCTCTTACATCCTTGTAATTCTCCTGCGCCCTAACAGTGCAATAGTCCAAGGCCTCTGCCAGCAGATTTTCCATCAGCTTGTGCTTTCCATAGTTCCTTTTCCCCAGCCGCCTCTCCAGCACTTCTGGCGGAGTTCTCAGCACAACAGCGACATCAGCAGGCAGCTTCATCTCGCATGCCAGGTGCCCCTCGACAATCGTATCCTGCGCATGGCGCAAATGCCTCTTCAGCACCTCCTCCAGCTCCTTCGTCTTCACCAGCAGCGCGCCCTCCCTGTCCTTTCCCTTCCACAATTTCTTCGCAGCCACAACTGCGTTTATGTCAATGAGCTCATAGCACAGCTTTTTAGCAAGGGCTTTCGCAAGCCCGCTTTTCCCAGTGCCGGGAACGCCGGTGATGGCAATTTTCATTCCTACTCCTCTACCTCGCGCCTCTTGCCCCCGTGCATCCTGTCCGGCTTGTCGCGCATGATTGCGCGCCTGAGCTCCTTCAGCGTGCCCCTGACAGCGCCGTACAAATCCCAGCCAGAGCTGCTCACGCCCGTAACCCTCTTGCCCTTGGTGTGCGCCTTCACAGAGTACTTGTGGCCCTGCTTCTTCACGTTCAGCGAAATGTACTCTAGAGGCTGGCCGAACTTTGACAGCGTCTTGCGCACCATGTCCACTATCTCCGGAATGTCGCCCCTGTCCTCCTCGTCCAGCCCGCTCACTTCCACCATTGCCTCAGGAGACTTGGTAAGCATTTTGAAAATGTCATTTGCCACTATTATGCCAATTGGCTTGCCGTCCCTCTCAACAGCCATTTCGGAAATGTCATTCTTGGCCATCTTGAGCGCGCACTCGCGCAGGCTTGCCTCCTCGGTTGTGCTGTCAATGCGCCTGAAGAATGAGCGCACTGGCTGCGAGTCAATGCCGAACTTCTCGCGGGCCAACGGCACCCTCTCCCTGGGCCGCACCACTTCCTTCACTGCATCATAAGTCGTGAAAGTGCCGAGTGCCTTTCCATTCTCCATAACTATCAGGTGCGTTATGCCGAGCTTCCTCATCTTCGAGCGCGCCTGCGCAACGCTTTCGCCTGCCTCCACTGTATAGGCAGGCACGCCCATTGCATCCTTTGCCTTTCCGCGCACAAGCAAATTCGCGCTTGCCAGCTCCCTCAGCAAATCCGCGCGCGTGATTATTCCAATTGGCTTGTTCCTGGTGTCAATGACTGCGAGCGCCTTGAACTTGCCAGTGGTGAAAAGCTTTGCAGCCTCCAGGGGCGTTGAAACCAGCCTCAGCACAGGCGCCTTCACTGAAAGCGTGCCGACCTTCATGTCAGTGAGCACGCTCCTCTGCTTTATCTCGCGGTCGTCAATCAGTCCGTGGTACTTGCCGTTCTTCGTGACAACAAGCGAATAGCCAATTTCCTCCAGCTTTGAAATAGCCTTTGAAATGTTCTCGTCATACTCAACTGAAACTGCATTCTTGATGTTGTCAAATAGCGCCATTCAATCACCCACTTTGAAGATACCGCACGCGAAACAGTTTATAATGCAAGGTTTAAAAACCGCTCGTGGGAGCATGGCAGGCGAACGCGAAATAGTCAGGGGGCTTCTTGCCTCAACCGGCATATCCAACGACGATGCAGCCCTCCTAGGCAAGCTGGCCATCACAACTGACATCTCCTTCGCCTCCTCGCACTCGCCCAAAGGCCTCAGCTACTACAATATGGGCTGGCGCTCAGCAGCCTCGAACCTCAGCGACCTGGCAGCAATGGGCGCAAAGCCCCTTGCCTTCCTTCTTGCCCAGGGTTTGCCGGCAAAAATAGCAGGCAAAGCAGCCAGCAGCATTGCATCAGGCGTTTCTGCTTCCTGCAAATACCATCACACTACCTATGCCGGAGGGGACACGAAAAAGGCAAATGAGCTCACTCTAGCTGGCTTTGCCCTCGGCAGAATAGCCGGCATCCCTCTCCTCCGCAAGAACGCCAAAGCAGGCGACATCATCTGCGCAAGCGGCGAGATTGGCAGTGCCTTCTGCGGCTTCCACGCTCTTACTCACAACAAAACAAAAAGCACCCCGAAA
>JBAZVU010000019.1:2652-8312 GCA_041660725.1 Candidatus Micrarchaeia archaeon
TGCTCAACGCCTTCCTCAAGCCAACAGCCCGCATCAGCGAGGGCATTGCAGTCTCCTCATCCGCAAAAAGGGCAGCATGCATGGATGTGAGCGACGGGCTTCTCTTCACCTGCTCCGAAATTGCGCGCCTCAGCAAAGTGCGCATAGACCTCGAAAGCATGAGCATTCCTCTTTCCAACGAAGCCAGGAACTATTGCATGGAAAACAATATTGATGCGCATTCCATCCTGGACTGGGGCGAGGATTACGCACTCGCCTTCTCAATGAGCCAGAAGGATTTTGCGAAGCTGCAGAAGCGCGCCTCACTGGTGTGCATCGGCTTTGCATCAAAAGGCGCTGGCCTTTACCTCGACAACTCAAAATACAGCGGCAGGGGCTATGACAGTTTTAAAAGTTAGGAGAAGCAGAATAATGCCGCGCCAGGCTGACAGAACGGCCATGTGCCCCGCTGCAGGCCCTTTCTTTCTGCGGAAAGAAAGCCCCTGGGGAAAGAAGACCCCAGGCAGATACGGGGATAAGGGGGTTCAACTCCTCCGCCTGGCTTTTAAATTTTCCCGCCCAAAGTCGTGCCAAGAGGCCTATGGCAAAAACTAAAATTCCGCGCTGCATGAGCACGCAGCACCCGGACAATGTCTCGACTCCCTTTTTCAGCAGCAACAGCATCATTGAGGGCGATGCGGAAGTCAAGGAAGCCTATTACGCCTACTCCCACCTCGGGTGCGACGAGCAGATGTGGGACAGCGAAGGAAAAGACGTGGACAACTTCGTCGTGCGCAAGCTTCTTGCCTCCTACCCGCAATTCTTCCAGGAAAAAAGGCTTGGCAAGGACGTCTTCCTCACCCTGCGCGTTCCCAACCCTGATGTTGAGAAGAGCGATGGAAAAATTCTTCTTGAAACTCTGGAGTCAATACCGCGCACCTATGACTCTGCAAAAACATTCTACGGCCCTGCGCTGAATGACGGCTCAGCGCCAGTCTTCGAAGTAATCCTGCCCATGACAACAAATGCAGTGCAGGTCAACCGTGTCTGGTCCTATTACAAGAACTTTGTTGCAGGCAAGGCGCGAAGCAGCCTTTCGCAGGGCGACATCTCAGTAGCAGAATGGGTTGGCGAGTTCAGGCCCGAGAACATCAGCGTGATACCGCTCATTGAAAACCAGGAGTCAATGGAAAACATCGAGGGGATAGTCGGCGGCTTCCTGCAGGGAAAGAAGCTTGAAAGGCTCCGCGTATTCCTTGCGCGCAGCGACCCTGCGCTGAACTATGGCTCGCTCTCAGCTGTCTTGCTGGTCAAGAATGCATTGCAAAAGCTGCACGCACTGGAGGAGAAAACCTCAACAGAGCTCCTGCCAATAATAGGCACTGGCTCAGCTCCCTTCAGGGGCAACCTCACACCCATGAATGCAAAGCACTTCCTCACAGAATACCCGAGCATCCAGACCTTTACCATACAGTCAGCATTCAAGTACGACTATCCAGTTGACCAGGTCCGCTCCTCACTGGATTTCATGCGCGCGAGCTCCCGCGGAAAGCCTGCTCAGGTTGATGAGGCAAAATCCCTGGAACTGGTAGCAAGAATATCAGAAGAATATGCAAAGCAGGTGCGCCTTCTTGCGCCCATGATAAACAAGCTCTCCTCATTTGTTCCAAGCAGGCGCAAGAGGCACCTGCACATCGGCCTCTTCGGCTATTCCCGAAGCCTCACTGGCATCTCGCTTCCAAGAGCCATCACATTCTGCGCCTCCCTCTACTCAATGGGCATTCCACCTGAGCTTCTCGGGCTCAGCGCGCTCACTTCAAAAGACCTCGAATACCTGGACACAGCCTACCCGAGCTTCAGGCAGGACACTGCGGATGCAGCCCAGTTCCTGGACAAGAAGAATTTGGAAAAGTTCCCGGCCTTGCAAAAGGAAATCGAGAAGGCAGCCTCTCTCTTCGACTTCCAGCCCAATGCAGAGCACAACAAGAGCAGCTCGCTCATCCTGAAGGAGTTCGAGCGCGAGAATGGCGCAAAAGTGAAGGAAGAAATCGAGAAGGCGGCCTGGACAAGGCGCTTCCTAGGCTAGCTATTTCCTCAGCAGCGAATACGTTGCATTGTTCCAGAAAAGCTTCACTTCAAGCGGGCCCGAGGACTGCAGCGAATACTCGCGCATGCGCGTTGCACTTACATTCTCAGTCCACTTGCCCGCCCCTTCTCCATATATCCTGCTTGCATTCATGCTGTCAAAGTAGAGCACGTGCGAGGCGAGCAAGTCGGGCTTTTCCCCGCATGCCGCCCCATAGGTCTGCTCAAGCGACGGCAGAAGGACGTTGTAGAGGCCAAAGCTCCTTGAGATGCACGCGCAGGTGGACGCATTTATCCTGTCATGCACCACGATGCGCACAAGCCTCTCATCCAGCCCGCTCCCCTTCTTGCTGAAATACCCATTCGCAACAGTTTCCCGCGCAAGCACTGCATTAGATGTGCCAGGCAATGCTGCAACGCTGTATGAGACATCGTAGCTTCTCTTCAGCGTGCCATTGGCGTCGTGGGTGGCGTATCCATACACGCCCTGCTCCCCTGCCTCGCAGAATGAAAGGCGCCTGAACTCTTCAAGCCCAATGCCTTTCTGCACAGGCGCCTCATCAACTGGCGCCCTGCCCAGAAGCGCTTCGCATGCGCCCCTCAAGTTTTCGTTTCCAATCAATGCGCATGCAGCCGCAACAGCATCCCCCTCAGCGCCTTCTGCCGAGAGCCTGGCGAAGGTGAGCAGGCAGTTGTCGCTTGCGCTGATGTTTGCAGCATACGCAGACGAGAAGTAGCTGCCCTGCGCTCCCTGGCACAAATCATCATTTTCCGCGCCAGCAGCAGCATAGCCGAAGCAGCGGGAAAGGTAATAGGGCGAAGTTATTCCAGTGCACAGCGAGGACTCTCCAAGCCCCTGCGGCCTTTCCTCGTACCTGCCAGAATAGCACGATGCCAGCAGGATGTTCTTCCCCTCAGCGCTCGCATTCTCAAGCTCGCGCACATAAGTGCACTCATCGCGCGGCGAGAGCAGGCACTCCCCGCCAAGGCACGCCTTTCCATCAGCGCACGAAGTGTTGTCTGGCAGCGCAGTGTTCGTGCAGCTTCCGAATATGCACTTGTCAGCAGTGCACGCATTCCCGTCATTGCAAGGCGCAGCGCACTTCAGCTCCACGCACTTTCCCGCGCTGCACTTCTCTGCGCATAGCGCGCTGTCAAAGCTCCACTCGCCGTCCACGCAGCTAACAGGGCTCACGAGCCTGCTGCCCTCGCAGTACGGCTCCGGCTTCAGGGGGCACTGCGCGGGCGCCCGCTCGCTGTTTATGAAAAGGAACAGTGAAACGACAATTGCGGCGAGCGCAATCAGGTACAGCCATCTCATGCAATCATCCGCCTGCCTTGTAGAAGGGCACTGCCTTTCCCTCCTCCTCAAAATACTTCATGTACTCCTGCACAAGCCCGTTCTTTATGTTCACCATGCCAACTATGACTGCTTCCTTTCCGCTAATTCCATGAAGCTGCGAGAAGAACTCATCCAGCGTCTCATTCCTGAGCTTCACAATGTCCTCCTGCCTCATCCCGTTAGCAAGCAGCAGCTTCTCTGCCCTGTCCTTGTAGCTCCCGACAAGCACGACCTTGTCAAACTTCAGGTCCTTTGCCACAATGTTAACGAACTGCTCCACGCGCGTGGGCCTGTCCACCCTGTTGTTCAGCACCGCAATCCTCGTCCTCTTCGGCGCCAGCACGCCTTTCTCCTGCAGCATTCCGTAGGTGAGTATTATTGACTCGCGGTCGTTGATGGCGTGCGCGTTCACGAACCAGTATCTCCTTCCCTTCAGCTCCTTCTGGTAGATGCGCAGCACGCCAGGGTCCGGCCTTGCCTTGTACATGCCCTTTATCGCAGTGTCAGCATCAATGCCCATCAGGCGCGCAAATGCAAGCCCGATTGCAACGTTGTCATCGTGCATCAGGTACGGGAACTTCTCCAGCACGTTCCTGTCCTGGTCCGCCAGCTCCTCTGCAATCAGCAGCGTGGTCTTCCGCTGTTCGGCCCTCCTCTTTATGATGGCAAGCAGCTCCCTGTTCCTCTCGGCAGTTATCATGAACCCGTTTGCAGGCATCATCTTGCAGAGCGACTCCGTTATCTCAGGCAGCGTGTGGCCCATCAAATCCTGGTGGTCCTCCCGCACATTCGTAATCACGCCCACAGTGGCCTGTATCATCTTCTCCTCGCTTATCCTCTGGTAAATGGGATTGATGGCCATGCACTCCAGCACCATTGCATCAGCATGGTCCTTCTCCGCGAGCTTCACAGCAGCCAGCTGCTCGCGCAGGTTCGCAGGCCCGTCCCTCAGGATTTCCTTCTCGGAGCCGTCGGGAAATATGATGCGCGCAGCAGAGCCGGTAGTCTTAGTGTACGTGCGCAGGCCCGCCTCCATGAGTATCGCGCCCAGCAGCCGCGTGACAGTGGATTTGCCACGTATGCCGTTCACGTGCACCCTCACTGATATCCTGCGCAGGCGGCCGAAATGGTTGCGCTGCTCCATTGCGCCGTAGGCGAATATGCCCGCCCAGCACCCCAAAAGTATGAGCGTCTCAACCAACACGCAGCACACCCCTCGCATTCTCAATTGCCTTCACGAACAGCCAGAACAGCACGAACACCGCGCCCATCACGCCAACGAGCGCAATCATGTTGTCGGGCGAGACGTAATTCTGCACTGCCACCACTATCAGGTAAGTCATGAACGACAGCACGAGTATGCCCCCGAGCACCTTCAGCGGCTTGTCCGGCTGGTGCTCTATCTCATTCGCAATCAGGCCGGGTATAATTATGCCCACAATCTGGAATCCCACGAAAGGCACGAAGGCAGTGAAGTCCGTGAACAGCGCCTCGCTCAGGAACGTGAGCACTGCGCCAGTGAGCACCACTGCCGTGAACTTGCGCCTTCCGAAAAGTATGATGTGCTTCTTTGCAAACGCCTCTATGAAAAAGCCCGTGAGGAGCGAGATGATGAATGTGTAAAGTATCTGCTCAGGGTGGTTGAAGAAGAGCGCGATATAGCCGGGCACAAGCATGCCTCCGGGCGCTATCTGGAACTTCTCGTAGAATATGATTGACACCACGAGCCCTATGCCCACCGCGAATTTCGCGAATTCAGGCTGGAACGCGTACTCATACAACGTCATTTTTCCCACCCATTTTGCCCGCCTTCAGCAGCGCGGGAATGCTCTTCTCAATAGCCTGAATGAAATTCACCATCAGCCCGTCCGACCCAACAGTGCGCAAATCCCTCCTGAGCTCCAGCTGCACAGCCGCAATGCCTTCCGAGGCCGCGAAAGACGAGACAGTCCTTTCCGACACGCCGAAAAAGTTCTCACTGATCTTCCTTATGCCCTGCGCCGCAAGGTTCTTTTTCAGCACTTTCACGGCATCCTCTCTCCCGAGCAGCGTCCTGCCCCTGCCAGTGCTGATGTCTATTTCGAAATGCTTGTCTTCCGATGCGCCGTGCACGTCCAGCAGAAGCCCCACCTTTCCGCTCCTGGCGATCTTCGCAATCTCGCGCTTGTAAGGGACATCAGAGTAATGGTTTGGGTCGCTTATGCGCTTGTCAGTGTAAATGCACCACGCACCCGTCCTCCTGTGCAGCGCCTCC
>JBAZVU010000019.1:8322-11541 GCA_041660725.1 Candidatus Micrarchaeia archaeon
GCACGTGCACCCTCTTCTCCCTCACTGTCGGGGCAGCATGGGGCGCGGAAAGCAGGACTGGCACGCTCCCCTTCTTCACGACAAAGCCCCTCTCGAAGAAATAGGGCTTGCGGTAGCAGTGCTGCCGGTATATTGTCTCGGAGCGCCTCAGCTCATCCATCAGAGATAGTGAGCCCTCGCCAATAGATAATGCCACAGAACTCTCCCGCCTAATTTACCCTCTGAACACTTAAAAACCCCCCACACACTGCGCCCTTCCCGCAAGCCTTAAATAGTGCCAATGGAATAACGGCGCCAATGGCTGGTGCAGTTGCCGTTGCAAAGCCCCCTATTTCTACAGACCGCGCGCTGCAAGCCTCCATCGGACTCTCCCGGCAGACAAAAAGCGAAGGCCCGCGCGCGCTTTTTGCATTCCGCGTCTATGGAACCAAAACCCAGCTCATACAGGACCGCACATTCTTCAAATTCTTCAACAAGCACTTTGACATAATGAAGAGAACGCAAACATTCGGCGAGACTCTTGCAAAGAGCAGCTTCTCAAACTGGCGCACTGAGGACCTTCCAAGGGCTGTTTACGAATTCACAGTGAAGGACAGCGAGAACAAGGCGCTTTTCGACTTCGAGGAAAACACGGACGGAAACAGGCGCGGGCTTGCAGGCGCAATAGCGCGGGAGCTAGGCTTCGAAGATGTGCCGAGGCTCATGAAGCTGCGCGACCACGTATGCGGCATACTTGAAGAGCTGCAGGCGCGCAAGGCGTACGATGCGAAGACTGAAATTCTCGCTGACAGGCTGCTGATGCGCAACATTGCGCGCATCAACTACCTTGAGAATGCCCACTACTGGCCCTGATTATCAGCCGCAGCCGCTAGTTTCCCCGCAGTTCAGGCACTTGTAGCACGTGCCAGCCCTTACCATGAGCGAGCCGCAGCTCGGGCAGGAAGGCGAGTCAGCCTGCGCGTCAAATGTAATTGGCGCAGATGCAGAGGCAGCTGGCTGGAAGGAAGATTTTTCGTTGTCCTTCAAATCCATCTTTGGAACAGCCTTGCCCTCAGGCTTCTTCAAGCCATTGCCATTCTCCTCGCCATGCACCTCATTCAGCCCAATAGCAGCAAGCTCGTCAGGCGGCATGAACTTCAATGCCATCCACCTGAAGATGTAGTCCACTATTGACTTTGCAATCCTGATCTGTGCGTTTGTAGTCACGCCAGAAGGCTCAAAGCGCATGTGCACGAACTTGCCCACAAGAGCCTTCAAGGGCACGCCATACTGCAGTGCCATGGACACGCTGGTAGCAAACGCATCCATCATGCCTGAGAGCGTGCTGCCCTGCTTTGCCATCACTATGAATATCTCGCCAGGCGAGCCATCTTCGTAAAGGCCAACAGTCAAATAGCCCTCATGGCCTGCAATGCTGAACTTGTGCGTCATTGCATTGCGCTCGTCAGGCAGCCTTCTCCTCACAGGCGTGTAGACAACGCGCTCCTCCTTCTTCTCGCCGCCTCTTGAGGTTGTGAGGGCCTGCTGCCTCTTGGAGCCATCCCTGTAGATGGCAATAGCCTTCAGGCCCATTCTCCATGCAGAAACATAGACGCTTGCAATGTCCTCTGCAGTCACATCATTCGGCATGTTCACTGTCTTGGAAATTGCGCCGGAGATGAAAGGCTGCGCAGCAGCCATCATCCTCACGTGGCCCATGTAATGTATGCTCCTCGTGCCCTTTGCAGGCTTGAAAGCGCAGTCAAACACAGGCAGGTGCTCTGCCTTCAAATGGGGCGCGCCCTCAATGGTGTCATGCTGGTCAATGTGCGCCAGTATCTCCTCAACATGCTTCTTTGAATAGCCCAGCCTTGCAAGCGCAGCAGGCACAGTGCCATTCACAATCTTCATCATGCCGCCGCCAACCATCCACTTGTACTTCACAAGCGCAATGTCAGGCTCAATGCCCGTGGTGTCGCAGTCCATCATGAATGCAATTGTGCCAGTTGGCGCAATGACAGAAATCTGGCCATTCTTGTAGCCATGCTCCTTGCCCAGCGCCTGGCACTCATCCCAGGATACCTTGGCAGCCTCCAGCAGCTCGCCGGGCACGCCCTTCTTCTCAATCTTGTACGCATGGTCCCTGTGCATTCCAATCACGCGCAGGAACGGCTGCTCGTTCAGGCGGTAATACTTGAAAGGCCCCAGCCTCTTCGAAATAATTGCAGACGTGCGGTAGCCCTGGCCGCTCAGCAATGCAGTGACAGCAGCAACATAGTTCCTGCCCTCCTCGCTGTCATAGGGCACGCCCCGCAGCATGAGCAGCGCGCCAACATTTGCATAGCCCAGGCCCAAAGGCCTGTAGTCAAAGCTGTTCTGCGCAATGAGCTCAGTGGGATAGCTTGAGAAGCCCACAATTATCTCCATCGCAGTGGCAGTGACCTCAACAGCATGCTTGAACTGCTCCACGTTCAGCTCGCCATTCTCATCAGCAAACTTCAGCAAATTCAAGGAAGCCAGATTGCACGCCGAGTTGTCCAGGAACATGTACTCGCTGCACGGATTGCTGGAATTAATCCTGCCCGACACTATCACAGGATTCCAGTTGTTCACAACAGTGTCAAACTGTATGCCGGGGTCTCCGCACATCCACGCTGCCTCTGCAACCATGTTCATGAGCTCGCGCGCCTTGTAGGTCTTGCACACTTCGCCATTGGAAACAAAGCGCGTGCTGAACTCCTTGTCCTGCTCAATTGCGTGCATGAACTCGTCAGTAACTCTCACGCTCAAATTCGCATTCTGGAAGAACACAGAGTCATACGCCTCTCCTCCAATCTCGCCGCCATAGCCCGCATCCATGAGCGTCCATGCCTTCTTCTCCTCCTTCCACTTGCAGTTTATGAACTCCTCCACATCAGGGTGGTCAATATTCAGTATCTGCATCTTTGCAGCCCTTCTTGTCTTGCCGCCTGACTTGATGACTCCAGCAAATGCATCATAGCCCTTCATGAAAGAAACAGGCCCGCTTGCCTTGCCCCCTCCCTTTACATGCTCCTTTGAGGAGCGCAGGGGCGAAAGGTTGGTGCCAGTGCCTGAGCCGAACTTGAAAAGCATTCCCTCAGTGACAGCCAGGCCCAGTATGCTCTTCATATTATCCTCGACGGAATTGATGAAGCACGCACTACACTGCGGCTTCTCCTCCACTCCAACATTGAACCACACAGGGCTGTTGAATGCCAT